>JAESUE010000141.1 GCA_016763235.1 Pseudomonadales bacterium | reverse complement strand
GATGCATTTTTATGTGCGGCGAAAGGTGTAGCGGTGGATATTTTTTTCCAGAAGCGTATCGGTGTCGCTCTGTTTGGTGGCGAAGGTTTTATTATGCAGCGTCTTCAGGGGGATGGTTTGGCATTTATTCATGCCGGTGGTACCTTGCATAATGTTCAATTAGAGCCTGGGCAGCGTATTAAAGTGGATACAGGTTGTTTAGTGGCGATGGAGCGCCAAGTAAGCTTTGAAATTGAATTTGTTGGTGGCATAAAGAGTGCTTTTTTTGGTGGCGAAGGTTTCTTTTTTGCTATCATCACCGGCCCTGGAAATGTATGGTTACAGTCAATGCCCTTTAGCCGCCTTGCCGCAAAAATGTTATCGGGTTTACCCGCCAAAGGTGGTAAACGCATAGGAGAAGGAAGTTTGCTGGATAGTATTGGTTCCTTTCTTACGGATTAATGTTTTGATTGAAGAGTTTGATGGCAGAAATTGGGAAAATAATGCGCAGAATTTGGCGCACTTGAGTCAGTAAAAGTAAGAAATATTTTTGGGAGTGTTGATTTTAGATGTTGATGGGTTTGATTATTTTAGTTGTATTTCAGTTAGCGGGAGAGTGGCTGGCTGGCTATTTCTCTTTGCCATTACCGGGGTCTGTCTGCGGCTTATTTTTGTTGCTGGTTTTTTTATTGTTAAAAGGCAGTGTTGGCTCGCCGTTGTTAGCGGCATCGAATAAACTTTTTGCTTATCTTCCGATGTTATTGATTCCGGTAACCGCCGGTGCTTATAGCTGGTTCGGATTTTTATCAACATCTTGGCTCGAAATCGGTGGCGTATTATTGCTGAGTTTTTTTGCCACCTATTCATTCGCTTTTATTCTGATGAGCAAGTTAAGCCCGCGATGATTGACTTCGAAAAGGTACAGTTTGCGAATCAGGTCGTTGTTAGCCATCCATTATTTGGAATACTCATCACTTTTATGTGTTTCCAAAGCGGGCGTTTTTTATTTGAGAAAACCGGGCGGTTCCCGCTTTTTTTTCCTTTGTTAACCGCTGCTATTCTATTAATTTTTCTCCTCAAGTTTTTCGGGCTTAGTTACCAACGTTATTTTGACAGTGTTGAAGTGCTGCATTGGCTGTTAGGCACTGTGACAGTTGGGCTTGCTGTGCCTTTGTATGAAAGTTTGAGGCGTTTACGCAGTCTGTTTTTTCCGGTGTTTATTACTGTTATTTCCAGTGCGGCATTTGCGGTGTTTATAGTGGTGGTTCTAGCAAGAGTGCTTGGGCTTGATGAGGTGTTTGTAAAATCACTGGCAACCAAGTCGGTAACGACGCCTATTGCGGTTTCACTTAGTGAGGAGATTGGTGGAAAAGCAGCGTTGGCAACGTTCTTTGTTTTAGTGACCGGTTTATTTGGACCTATTTTTGTGCCATTGCTACTGAAAATATTTCCTGCGAGAAACGATGCCATATCAGGCATCGCTATTGGCGTTCCTGCCCATGCGATTGGCACGGCAAAAGCCTTGGAAATTAGTCGGGAGTGCGGTGCTTTTGCCGCTTTGGCTATGAGTTTAATGGGTCTGATAACCGCACTGTTTTGCCGTGGTTTTTATGATGCTTTATTTTCCCCGCTGGGGGCTTATTTAATCACGTGATAGCAAGGTTTGTAATCGTTCTTGGCCAGCTTCATTCTGCCTTGTGCAACAAAGCTTTCAAGTAAATGGTCTAATGCGAGCATAATATCTTTATCGCCATTAATTTTAAACGGCCCGTGTTTTTCAATCGCTCTAATGCCCTCATCTTTAATGTTTCCAGCTACGATACCCGAGAATGCTTTGCGTAGGTTCGAAGCAAGGGTGTGAGTGGGCTGGTCTCTACTAATGGCAAGAGATGCCATATTTTGATGGTTGGGAATAAAAGGTTGTTGAAAATTTTCGTCAATTTTTAATTTCCAATTATAATAAAAAGCATCGCTTTGTTTTCTTCGGTAATTTCTTACTTTGGCAATATCCTTTATTATTCTTTTGGCAACTTTTTCAGGGTTATCGATAATGATCTTGTATTTTTTCTGGGCTTCGCTTCCGAGAGTGCTGCCTATGAATTCATTTAATTTTTCAAAATAACCGGCACTTTCTTTTGGGCCTGTAAATATTAAGGGGAAGGGAGTTTCTTTGTTTTTAGGGTGTAGAAGTATGCCGAGTAAATACAAAATCTCTTCGGCTGTTCCTGCTCCACCGGGGAAAACAATAAATGCGTGGCCGGTGCGGACAAACGCCTCTAGGCGTTTTTCTATATCAGGAAAGATAACTAATTCATTAACGATGGGGTTGGGTGATTCGGCGGCAATAATACCTGGCTCTGTAAACCCCATATAGCGCCCTTTACGATGGCGTTGTTTTGCATGGCCAATGGTGGCCCCTTTCATCGGGCCTTTCATTGCACCTGGGCCGCATCCGGTGCAAATGTTTAACTTACGCAGACCGAGTTCGTGGCCGACCTCTTTGGTGTAATCATATTCTGTGCGGTTAATGGCGTGGCCACCCCAACATACCACCAGATTAGGGTCTACGCCTGGGTGTAAAATATTAGCGTTGCGTAAAATATAAAAAACGGCATTAGTGATTTGGGGTGACGCTTTTAAATCAATCGTTGAGTTTTGTAATTCGTTATGTACGTAAACAATATCGCGAATAACAGCAAAGAGATGTTCTTTAATGCCGCGAATAATCTGGCCATCAACAAAAGCGCTACTGGGCGCATTGATAAGATCAAGCCGAATACCTCGGCTGCGTCGATGAATGCTGATGTCAAAATTCTTGAACTGGTCAAACACGACCTTGCTGTCGTCTATTTGGCTGCCGCAATTCAGCACCGCCAGAGAGCAGCGTCTTAATGTTTCATGTAAATCTTTTGAATCCACAGATGCCAATGTGTTGATTTCAACCTGTGAAAGTACGCCCATTATTTCATCGGGTGAGATGCTGGTGCTGATTTGATTCATAAGTAAGAATTTTCCTGTTTGAGTAAGCGTTATAAATTCTTGCGTATAAATATATTAAATAGATGAACGTAAACGGTCGGTCTGCAGTGATTATAGCATGTCGCGTTTATACACTTTAATAGTTGATGGTTATCAATCGGTTAAGGCGAACCCTTGTGGATTATAACTGGCTGAGGAATAAATCCACTTATTGGCTTGTCAAGGGGGCTTTTACTGCAGTAAAGTTGGTGGCGAATAACAATAAAAACGAAATTCTAAAATTCATAATACAAGGAAACAGTAAAATGAGTTCACTAGCGCCTGATAATTCTCGGCCCCAAGCTACTTGGCCGATGTATCTTCCCTATATTGTCCCGATGTTGATTTCCACCGCTGCCACGGTATTGGTTTTTACCAACTCAAGTGTAGTGGGTTGGGGTTTTGTTCTATTTCTTGTTGCGTTACAAATACTGGAGCCTATTCTGGGCGAAGATCATGAAACCTATGAGTGGAAAAATCCGCAGGTATTTGTGCGCATGATGCAGTTTTATTCTGTGGGTACAGTCTTAACCTTTGTGGGTTTTCTTTGGGTGATGGCGCACGCCCATAACGGTGCTGATTTACTGGGGATCGCCGCAGGCCTTCAGGCCGTTACGGGTTTTGATATGCTAGCAGCGCATGCCAATGACGGTTGGTTTCAATATATTGTTGCCACGCTTCTTTTTAGCATTACTTCTAGCCTAGGCTCAGTTGCGATTGGTCATGAGCTTTGTCATCGTGTCCACGAGCCCTTGTCTGTATTTCTTTCCCGTTTGATGGGTACGTTCACCATGTTTAGTTACTACGCGGTTGAACATCCCTATGGCCATCACCTGACAGCGGCGACTCCTCGTGATTCAAGCACAGCGCTTCGTGGCGAAGGCATTATGGCTTTTACCAAGCGTACTTTTAAGCAGGATATGAAATCGTTTGGGAAATTGAAAAAAGTCGGCTTGATAATAAAGGTTTGCCAGTATGGTCGTTCGATAATAGTTTGTTACGCGGTTTTGCTGTAGAGCTGGCGATTTTGGTCAGTGTGGCTGCGATGACTGGTTTTTTAGGCCTAGCTTTGTTTGCGGTCGGTATTGTTCAAGCTCACCTTGGCTATAAAGCCGGTGTTTATATTCAGCATTATGGTTTGGTGCGGG
>JAESUE010000140.1 GCA_016763235.1 Pseudomonadales bacterium | reverse complement strand
GTCAAGGGCACGAGCGAAGCCGAAGCGATGGCTACCGCCAAGGCCAATCTGGAGAAGGTCGGGCTGGGTCACAAGTTTGATGCATTTCCGGACCAACTCTCCGGCGGCCAGCAGCAGCGCGTGGCGATTGCGCGAGCCATCGTGACGCACCCAGCGGTTGTTCTGGCCGACGAGCCCACCGCAAATGTGGATTCAGAAAACGCCGAAGCACTGCTAGATTTGATGGAGCAGCTGAACGAAAAGGAGGGCATCACGTTTATATTTTCCACCCATGACCCTAGAGTGATGAAACGAGCGAGGCGGCTGATATTTCTACGAGATGGCCAGCTAGATGAAGGTGTTCAGCGCTAAAAATGGCTGCAAAATGTAGCGCGCATAAGCCAATACAAAAGGTGTGACAATTTGCCGCATTCTTATTCCTATTACTTACCTTTATTATAATCATCAGGTATAAAAAAATCTGGCAGTTACTCCGAATACGAAGTTCGATGAACAGTGACAGAAATTTAACGCAGCAATTAGGGGATTATGATGTCTACCCATAGAAAAAAAGAAACGAAGCAATCAACAACATCAAAACGAATTCAATACCTTGGCTTAAGCGCAATCACACTCGCAGTAATGAGCTATAGCGCAGCCTTGGCAGCAGAAGAAAAGAATGAAGCCTTAGATCTGCCAGACATGGAAGTAAGTGGTGCAGCCCAAGAAGAAGGGAAAACCCAGCTTAACCTGCAACTTTTAGCACCGAATGACACCGCTGAATATCTACGTAGCGTACCGGGTGCAAGCGTGAACCAGAACGGCCCCTTAACCGGCATCGCTCAGTATCGTGGTTTTTTCGGAGAACGGGTGAATGTATTGGTGGGCGGGACCCACATTAAACCCACTTGCGCCAACTCAATGGATCCCCCCCTGAGCCATATCCCACCCTCCTTGGTTGACTCTATTGAATTAAAACGTGGTATTGCACCGGTGAGCAGCGGCATAGAAACCATCGGCGGAAGCATTGTCGCCACTCCTTTCACGAACGAATTTGGCCTGTCTGATGAGTTTGAAAGCTCAGGCAGAGTCTCTGCCGGTTACAAAAGTGTCAGCCAAGGCAGCCAGTTGAGTGTGTTTGCAGGAACGGCTAATGATAATCACCGTGTGAATGCCAGTATCAGTGCTGAGCAAGGTGATGATTATGAATATCCACGTGGAGACGTTTCTCCTACAGAGTATGAGCGCTCTACTTATGGCTTGGGTTATGGTTATCTCAGGGATGACTATGAGTTAGATTTTAGCGCGCACTACAACGATACGGGCGTTACTGGCACCCCCGCGCTGCCAATGGACATTATTTACAGCGAGGCGTTCACTAGCCGCGTGGGAATCAAAGTAGGTTTGGAAGAAAATCGTCAGCTTGACGCGCACTTTTCCGCACAGCAAGGCGAGCACCAGATGGATAACTTTACTCTGCGCGCACCGCCGACCATGGGGATGAAGCGCATTTCCGATGCTGAAGTAGACAGCCTGGGTTATGGCGTGAAATATACCTTCCCGATGGAAGATGGAAACCTCGTGCTCGGCGTGGATGGAGATACTGCGACCCATAGCTCCATCATTACTGACCCCACGTCAGCCATGTGGTTTGTGGAGAATTTTAACGAAGCAGAGCGAAATCGAGCAGGCGTGTTTGCCGAATGGGAGGGTGACGCAACAGATGCGCTTTCTGTCACCGTTGGCGCAAGAATGACCCAAATAGACATGGATTCTGCGGCAGTGGGTAGCAGCATGGCGATGATGATGCCCATGAGCGCGGCGGCACAGTTGGTCAAGCGCTTCAATAGCGCAGATCGCAGCCGAAGTGACAACAACTTTGATGTTGCGCTGGATGCGTCTTATGCGCTGTCAGAAACACTGTCATTGGAAGCCGGTGTTGCGCAGAAAACCCGTAGCCCCAGTTACCAAGAACGCTTTTTATGGATGCCTTTAGAATCCACCGGCGGCTTGGCTGACGGCAACAGTTATGTGGGTGATCTTAACCTCGACCCCGAAGTGGCCCATCAATTGGAACTAGGCTTCAGTTGGGATAATAAAACGGCTTATTTTGCTCCGCGCACCTTTTATCATCGGGTTGATGACTATATACAAGGTATCCCCGCAAGCGATAGCATTGTGATTGCTGCGAGCATGGGCGACCCCACCCCGCTACAATACGCGAATGTGGATGCAGTGTTATACGGCTTCGATACTCCCTTTGGTTATCAACTGAGCAGTAGCATCAGCCTAGATGGCCAAGTGAGTTACGTTCGAGGTGAACGAGATGATATAAACGATAACCTCTATCGAATTGCCCCGTTGAACGGTTTGTTAGCCGTATCCTATACTCAAAATAATTGGTCGCTGACGGGAGAAGTTGAAGGCTTTGCCGCGCAGAATGAGGTCTCGGCAACCAACAGCGAAAAAGAAACCGCTGGTTATGGTTTGGTCAACCTCAAGGGAAGCTATCGTCCGAAACACAACATTGAGTTGATGGCGGGTATTGAAAACGTGATGGATAAAGACTATGCGCAACACCTTGCGGGCTACAGCCGTGTAGATGTGGGAGAGATCTCCAAGGGTGACCGTTTGCCAGGAAAAGGGCGCAACCTCTTTATTACGGCAGCCCTAGAGTGGTAAAGTCGGAATACTGATAACGTCAATATATGGATGTGGGTACTTTAACAAGGGCGTTTTAAACGCCCTTTTTTTGTGGTGAATGATGCTTAGTAGATTTTCGAAATACACCGTCTTATTTTATTGTGCTGTCGCGAGCGGCTTTACGGTGGCAAACCAGAGTGATTTTGATCAGGCCCAGCGCTTACAGCAGCAGACTTTAAACGCTGGCGTAAAGTCTCAGCAGAAAGTCGAAAATATGGATGATCAAATTCAGACTCTGCAAGCGAAAATAAAAACGCATCAGCGCCAACTGGAAACCCTCGAGAAATATAACCAACGTATGGAAAAACTGGTTTCGCACCAGCAACAGGAAATCAGTCGTCTCGAAGATGAAACCAAGCGGGTTACCCATCTCGACAGAGAAATGCTACCCCTTGTGGAAGACATGCTGGAAAACCTCGAAACATTTATTGCCAGCGATCTCCCCTTTTTGCCACAAGAGCGAACTGAACGTTTGCAAAACCTTAATGGAATGTTGAACCGCGCCGATGTAAGCGTCGCAGAAAAATTTCGTCGTTTGTTAGAAGCCTACCAAATAGAAAGTGAATATGGCCGCACGCTGGAAGTGTATACAGGGCAATTGCCAGAGAGCGAGGTGGTCGTGAACTTTTTGCGTGTTGGGCGGAATATCCTCTTTTATAAAAGCCAAAACGGACAAGAGATCTCCCGCTGGGATAACAAGGGGAAAGCCTGGGTTGGAGTTAGTAAAAAATACCATCGTGATATTAAGAAAGCTTATTTGATAGCAAAAAACCAACGCGCACCAGAATTGCTGCTGCTTCCCATGCCAAGCGCTGAACAACGCTTGGAGGTTGCACAATGAAAAGACTGTTATTAATTATTGGTATTGTTAACCTTCTTCTTATTTCTGTTGCTAGTTACGCTGAAAAAGGGCCAGCTTTAAACGTATTAAAAAGTGCCCAGCAAGAGGCAAAAATACAGCGAGAGAGCAGCAATAGCCGTGAGCAAGAATTTAAGCAAAAACTTGCAACGCAAAAACAAATTCTAAAAAATATTGCGGAAAAATTAGCAAGGACAGAAAAAAAGAGTGAAGAGCTGGAAGCATACTTTAATAAAAACGAAAGTAAGCTTATGGAAAAACAGCAACTGTATGATGAGCGACTTGGGTCATTTAATGAATTGCTCGGTGTTGTACGTCAGGTTTCTACCGATACCCAAGTTCAGTTCGAAAATTCTTTAATCAGTACGCATGATTCTACACGTTTAGATAAACTGAAACTAATCACTGAAAAACAAAGCCTACCCACCTCAGAAGGCTTGTCGAGCCTTTGGCAGTTGTTGTTAGATGAAATGCAGGAGCAGCGAAAAAGCCAGCACTATGAAACCCAAGTGATCGACAGTGAAGGGCGGCCGGTTACACAGAATGTCACGCGTATTGGCCCTTTTGTGGCATTTAACCGCGATGGAAAATTCCTAAATTATAATAGTGCAACGCATAGTTTTAACGAATTAATACGCCAGCCACGTAAAGATTTTCAGCGTGCAGCAAAAAATTATGCAACATCTTCTGCAGAAGGGGAGACACTCGTACCTATTGATCCTTCGCGCGGGGCACTCTTGGCATTATTGATTCAGCGGCCCTCCGTAACAGAGCGTATTCAACAAGGAGGAGTGATCGGTTATATTATTTTGGTGCTTGCTGCATTTGGCTTGCTCTTGGCATTATCGCGACTGGTCTCTTTGGCACGGTCGGAGCACGTTTTACGTCGGCAATTGAAAACCATCGAAAGCCCCTCACCAGATAATGCGCTGGGACAAATTCTTGAAATCGCACAAAACAATCCTTCTCTGGATATTGAAAGTCTTGAGCTGAAATTTGACGATATTATTCTTAAAACTGCCAGCCGTTTACGCAGAGGTTTGGGAACATTAAAAGTTCTGGCTGGTATGGCCCCGCTTTTAGGCTTGCTGGGAACCGTGACAGGCATGATAGAAACCTTTCAGGTGATTACTCTTTTTGGCTCGGGTGATGCCCGCCTGATGGCCGGTGGCATCAGTCAGGCATTGGTCACAACAGCCTTAGGATTGGGAGCGGCCATCCCTATTTTATTATTGCACAGCATTGCAAACAGCCGTTCTCGAATTTTAGTCGAGCTAATGGAAGAACAAACGGCGGGGATTGTGGCTGAACATGCGCAAACATTGGCTGAAAAAAGGGTGCGTGGCGGTGTCGAAAAATGACATGGGTGCAGAGTTTAATCAGCAATTTGCCCGGCTATGATGGCATTAATGCGCTAGTTTATGGCGGCGGCCCAGCGCTGCCTTATATTTTACTTACCAGTATTGTTTTATGGCTATTAATTTGTGAGCGCATTTGGAGTTTGTACTTTGCCTACCAAGTGGTGCTTCAGCCCCTCACTAATCGTTGGTTGGCAATGGCTGCTTGTGATTCTTCACGAAAAACAAGAATTCGCGCGCAATTAATTTCCGAAGCCAGAGTATCCTTTGGTGTATCGTTAAACTTTATTGCTGTCTTAGTGGCTATTTCTCCGCTATTGGGTTTATTAGGAACCATTTTGGGTATGGTTGAAATATTTGATGTTGTGGCGGTCAGTGGTTCGGGCAATGTGCGAGCGATGGCGGCTGGAGTAGGGCAGTGTACGCTATCAACTATGGCCGGTTTAGTGGTGGCACTGTCTGGTTTTTATTTTGTTAACCTTCTGACAAAGCGGGTTGATCGTTTAATGGAATCTTTTTCTCAGAAATTAGTATTGGAATAAACATTACAAAAGAAAAATATACCTAGGTAGGTTGGGTAGAGGGTAGCGAAACCCAACACCTTCAACAGGCAAAAAATTTCATTATTTAATCCACCTTGTTGGGTTTCGTTCCTCTACCCAAGCTACACAAAAAATATAGCGGAAAGTGAATAGAGAAAAACAATGCGCCGAAAAAGAATAGTATGTGACGATGATAATGCGTCAGTAGTAGACATGACACCGATGTTAGATGTGGTGTTTATTCTACTTATTTTCTTTATTGTTACGGCCTCCTTTGTCAAAGAAGCGGGGGTCGATGTGATGCGACCAGGAGCCGCCAGCGGCACTTTGCAGAAAAATGTCACCTTGTTCGTCGCAATCACCGCGACAGGTGATGTGTGGATAAATCATCGGCACATCGATAAAAGAGCCGTGCGCGCCAACGTAGAACGTCTGCATGCCGAAAATCCCCAGGGTTCGGTTGTGGTGCAGGCAGATAGACGCACAGAAACAGGTGTTTTAATTGAAGTGATGGATCAGATAAGGCTTGCCGGAGTGCCAAACGTCGCCGTGGCAACCGTGGCACCTCATTAACCGTGGCTACCCTATTTAAACGTGAGACTAAAAAGATAAACATACATTGGGTGCGTTACCCTATAGCGGTAATAGCCTCGCTGTTGGTCAGTTACGCGCTATTTTATTTTATGCAATCGATGACATTACATGAAGAGTTTGATAGCTCCGCAGTGTCTCTTACGCCAGCACAGCATATCGAATTTATTCGTATAAAAAGAAAAGAGGTGACCGAAGTTAAAGAGCGCCGGGCTCCCAAACAACCTGAGCTTCAGTCTGTGCCGACCCACTCCTCCTCCCAACAACAGTCAAACCAACTGCGTGTGAACGCACCGACTGGTATCGCTCTGCCCCCCATGGATATACCTCGATTCAGCGCTGCAAAAATACCTTCTGGAGTGATTAATATTTCTTTAGGTACCGTGGTAGTTAATGAAGAAGCGATGCCGGTTTTCCGTATACCACCCATTTATCCACAGCGCGCAGCCAAGCGAGGTTTAGAGGGCTGGGTTGAATTGGAATTCAGTATCACCGCAACGGGAACAGTAAGAAATGCACGCGTTATCGCTGCGTCCCCTCAGGGGGTATTTGATTACGCGGCTCTAAGGGCTATTTCTCGTTGGAAATTCAAACCTAAAGTGATGAATAAAGTATCTGTAGAGCGTCACCATGTTCGTCAGCGCATTCGTTTTCAGCTTGAGGGCAAGAAGTAATGGGGGGTATGGGTAAGTGTAAAAGATGGGCGTGCGTTCTTATGCTTGCATGTTTGTTCTATGCGCCGCTTTCCTATGCGTCACATTTTATGAGCGTAAGCCCGGCGCTCTACAAAAAGCTTCAGAAGATGGAAGATAAAATTAGCGATGGTCAGGTTAATGAGGTGTTAATACTCTGTACAAATCTGCTCAGTAAAAAACACTTGAATACCTATGAAAAAAGTATTATTCGTCAAATGCAGGCGAGTGTTTATATTCGCAGTAAAAATTACCTTAAAGCCATCGATGCCTACCAAGCGATTATTGTTTTTAATGCCCTGCCAAAAAATAATCTGCTTAGTATCCACTACACTCTCGCACAGCTTTTTATGCAACAAGCGCAATATGAGAGCGCACTGAAACAGTTTAAACTTTGGATGGCCGAGACAGCAAAGCCAAAATCTGATGCATGGCGATTTCTTGCTTCTATTTATATCGCGCAAGAACGCTATGATGCCGCCATTCCAGCGGCAGAGAAAGCCTTGGCCCTGGCAATGCCTAAAACAGAATCACATTATCAATTGTTGCTTGGTCTTTACCAGAGAAGTAATAAATCCGAACACGCCATCAGTTTATTGAAAGAGGTGTTGCTTTACTTTCCTCAAAACAAAGAATACTGGTTGCAACTATTTTATATGTTAAATGAAGTCGGTAAGGAAAAGCAGGCGTTGACTATATTGGATCTCGCTTATATAAATGGGATGCTTAATGATGAGAATGAAGTCAGTCAGCTGGCGCAACTCCACCTGTATCATCAAAACCCATTTAGGGTGGCAATGATTCTTGAGCAAGGTATCGCAGAGGGCATGATTAAAAAGTCGTACTCCCACCTACAGCTTCTTGCATCTGCCTGGTTTAATGCGCGAGACTATCAAAAAGCAATAAAGTGGCTGCTGCAAGCCGCACAGCTATCCGGTGATGGGAAAGCCTACTATCAACTGGCGCAAGCTTACAGTGAACTGAATGATTGGGAACGGGTTGCATTAAGCCTGCACTCGGCATTAAAAGATACCAAGTTTGAAAATCGGGGTGCGGCGTATCTTCTGCTGGGCATTGCTTATACAGAGCAAAAAAAGTTCAGTGAGGCAGAAAAATCCTTTCAGCATAGTTTGCTTGATGGTAAAACAAAAAGCGAAGCTGAAAAATGGCTGGTGTATATTGCTGAGATGGATCATGCAGATGCTTATAAGGAAAACTAAGCACCGTAAATATTTATTTTCGATACGCCAGTTAGTGCTCTGCAGTACGTTTATTTTTTCACAACAAACCTTCGCTTTTTATACCAGCAGTGGTCAGTTTGGCGAGCTAGATTTTGGCGCTGTTTTGCGTGCATCCTCATCGCTTGAAAAATTCGTTGAGAGTGGTTTTTATTCATCAAGCAGTTCGGTACCTCTCAATCGGTGTCGTTTCGTGGAACCCTTGATTACAAACCGGTGGAGGCTATTTCCTTCCAAAGCCATGCCGTCTTTTTCTATGAGAATCGCACGCAAAGTCTCCCCAGTGTTTCTGCAAACTCAACGAATATGAATGTCTCTAGCGTTGAGCGAAGCGGCTTATTTTATGAGCAGCATGACGATGCGCCCCTGATCATTTCTGATATTGATCGTTTTAATATCAACTATTCAAACGATGGCTTGCAAATTACACTGGGGCGGCAAGCCATTAATCTTTCCTCCACCTTCTATTTTTCCCCCAACGATTTTTTTGCACCCTTCGCAGCGAATACGTTCTATCGAATTTATAAGCCAGGTGTTGATGCCTTTCGTCTGGATAAAGATGTCGATCAATTAGGCCAGTTCACAGTTATTTATGCGCTTGGTTTTCAAGCGGATTCAGAGGAAGATGGCGCATGGGCGAGCAGCGTGGAGTCAGACCAGAATTCTCTGCTCTTACGCTATAGCGGCGTGCTGGGAAATTTTGGTTGGTCATTGCTAGGCGGAACACTGCAGGATAACGAATTGCTTGGGTTTGGCCTGCAAGGGGAGGTTTTTTCCTGGTTAGGGCTGCGGGCTGAAGGGAATGTTAGCCAGAAAAAGTGAGTAATGACTATTACAAAAGTTATAGCATAGGGATTGAACATCGCTGGGAGAATAGCTTTGATGCAAGATTGGAATATTATTTTAATGGTTTTGGCAGTAAGCAGGATTTATTTTCATTGCCGGAGATGTTTTTAAGGGCAAGTGAAAATAGGCTCCTTTACCCTGGCCGAGAATATTTAGCGCTCGGCCAGGGTTATGAAGTATCCCCACTTCTTTATATGCAGCTGGTACTACTGATGAATTTGAATAACCAAGCGGGTATTATTTCGTTGAATACAACTTACTCCCTTTCTGATGATTTCGAATTAAGTGTCAATGCCGCCACAACCTACAATAAGCGTCGCGATGATTTGTTGTATAGCACAGAGTTTTTTTATTCCCCAAATGCATTAGCAATTGAATTAAGAGGGTATTTTTAGAACTGCCCTTATGTTTTATTACGTTGTTGTTCGTTGAAAGCCATCAGTAGGGATAAAACCAATCGTTCACCGTCATAAAAAAAACATCAAACCGTCAAGGGTCTGTTACGTTGCTTGACTAATATTTTGCCCAGTATTGTTACATTAATAACTGGGTGAAATGTTATGAATACACTATTAGAAATTGATGGATCAATTGAAAATAGCCAGGCGATTATTGAAGAACAAGTGGCATCGGATGTTGATACCTTGTCAACGAATCCTTTTGATCTCACAAGGATTGTCACTCTCTCCTCTCTCCATTCTGTAAATAAATTTCTCTGCTCTCTCTTAGCGAAAATTACCGGCATCGCCATTATTGAAAAACATTATGTGCGCCTAAAGCCAGGAGGGCGAAAGGGTAAGGCATTTGTTAATCAGGTCGTTGACGACTTAGGGCTGCGCAGTAACGTGACAGCTCGATTCTCGGAGCAAGCAGTCCCGAATACGGGCGGCACGCTTATTATGTCCAATCACCCTTATGGCGTGACAGATGGGCTGTTGCTTCTTCAATACGCTTTGCGATATAGAGATGATGTAAAGGTTTTAATCAATAACGCTATCACCGAGATAGGAGAGTTTGACGAATTAGTTATTCCGGTTAACCCCTATGGCGGCAAAGAATCACAGCGGGAGAATGTTGCCTCCATGAGGCAGTGTCGCCGGTGGTTGGACGATGGCCATTGCTTAATTGTATTTCCTGCTGGCGAAGTATCGCACTACCAGCCGGCCAAAAAAACAGTGTGTGATAGTAAGTGGAGTGCGCATATTGCGCGTCTACTCAAAAAATCAAATGCGACAGTGGTGCCAGTATTTTTTCATGGCCACAATGGCTGGTCGTTCCACTTAGCAGGCTTAATCTCGCCTTGGTTGCGAACGTTGATGTTAGGCAGGTGTTTTATCAATACATGGGGGAAAACAATACATTTTACTGTTGGCGATCAGATCACCCCAAAGACCTATCGTAAGGCCGCTGATAATAACGAGCTGGCGAAATTCCTGCGTTTACAGAGTTATTTACTTGGTTCAAATCGTAATCCGGACACGAGTAAAAAAGAGCCTATAACGAAGAGAAAAACATCGACGATAACGTCCAAAAATAGCACTCCCGTCATAGCGTCTGAGATGGAAATTATCGCACCTGTAGCGGCACATATTTTGGCTGCCGAGGTGCAAACCTTGCCTGATAGAAATCACCTGCTGAGTTCTGGGAAGTTATCTATTTATTTCGCAAGCAAGCAGCAAATTCCAATGGTGATGCGCGAAATTGCGCGCCTAAGGGAGGACACCTTTCGCCGAGTCGGAGAGGGTACGGGGAAGTCTATGGACATCGATAAATATGATGAGTACTACACGCATCTGTTTATTTGGAACCCTGGCACCAGTGAAGTGGTGGGGGCTTATCGTGCGGCAGAAGTATCAAAGGTGGTTGCTGAACATGGTTTAGCGGGGCTTTATACTCACTCACTATTCAAATTCAAGCCTGCTCTATTACAGCAGCTTGCACCATCCCTTGAGTTAGGGCGATCTTTTGTGCGGCCCGAGTACCAAAAAAGTTATGCACCCCTATTAATGCTATGGAAGGGTATTTCCACTTATATGGCAACAGAAACAGAATGCTCTGTGCTATTTGGGCCAGTGAGCATTAGTAAAGATTATAGTAATGCATCGCAAAAAATGCTGATGGATTATCTCAAGGTTAATACCCCCCATCCCCAGCAATCAAAAGTGGTTAAGGCCAGAAACCCTTTTAAGTTGCAACAGCGCGTGGCGTGGACAAGTGCTGAATTTGAAGGACTAAAAGATATTGATCTTATTTCTCACTTGGTTTCAAAGCTGGAGTCAGATCAAAAGGGCGTACCGATTCTATTAAAGCAATATTTGAAACTAGGAGGCTATGTTCTGTCTTTTAATGTAGACCAAGATTTTAATGATGTGCTGGACTGTATGATCGTTGTTGACCTGCCTAAAAATAGCCAGAAAATCTTGCAACGATACATGGGGAAAGACCTTGCTGAGGGTTTTCTATTAAAGCATCAAGCTGAAGAAATGTTGCAAGCTTCCTAAAAAAATAAACCCGCAGAACCAATGAGGGCCGCTTTAAGGCGGCCCTCATCGCTCAGAAGAACATTAATCGTTCCATGAACCCCACGAGCTGCCGCCGTCACTCCACGAGCTACCGCTGTCACCCCACGAGCTACCGCCGTCACTCCACGAACTGCTCGTGTCCGTTGACGAGGTATCTCCGCCATCTGTCGAGAGGCAGATCTGTATATTGCTATCTGTGCCACAGACCAGCTGGCAACCCTGTAAGGACAATGTTAACAAGCCTAGAATAAGTAATTTTTTCATGTGGTTTTCCTGTTTTTTAGTTATATATTTAATCACATTGCCCTAAATCAACGAAATCGCAAGAAGAGATTTTGGCGGTATCATGTGCGGTAAGTTGTTAGGAAGAAGCCATTGCCGATCCGGTAAAGATGATTAACGCCATTAATGCGGTAAACTTTATTATTACCCTTATAGCTTCTTGATATATTTGCTGTCGCTTAGTTGATGTAAGTGATATTAAAGGCCTTGGGCTGATAGATCTGTTGCTGCATCGTAATTAAATGTAAGCCAATACAATACGTTTAGGTACTGTTTATGACGCAAGTTGATTTATTTATAATATCAATAACTTAAAGCGCTATATAGATCGCCTGGCCTGAAAAATTCTGACAATAGTTTCAGCGTGATAGATATTACGATTTTTCTTAGCGAGGGTTGCTTCCGAAATGCACGTGAATAAGGTAAGCGACTGCGGTATACCTCTAGCGATAGTGATTTCGGCCTTATTAGCACAGCTGTTCTTTTCTCAGAGGTTTATTTTGGCTTCGTTGCGTTTCCTTGCCGAAAAAAATGGATGCACTTTTAACTCAAGTTTCGGAGTTCAAAATGGCATAGAAAATCCCGTAGGTAAGTGGGTCCATACCAACCTACAGGCGGCGTATCGCTTCAAATAGTTGTCGGTGGGCGCTTGTATTTATTGCGTAGATACGCCCTATGTTATTGAGTGGTACTTGTTGCGGGGGCATTTATTTATAAAGGGGTATGTATTTGTTATTTATCTGTATGCGGCAAGAAAATATAGAAATAATGATGGGACATGGAAGTGGTGTTGGAATTAATCGCTGGCGCGGGTATGTAGCAATGAATGCTTTAGCTTGTAAAAAAGCAGGCCGTATTTAAACGGCCTACCGAGATCGTCTTCATGGTCTATTGTGTTAAGCCTATAGGGAGTTTTCCACTGTGGTTAGGATTTTAATTCTAGCCAAACACTGAAGTATAAAACCTCCTAGAGCAAAAAATCCCCATAATAAAATGACAAAACCATAATGTATGGGTGCTGCAAATAACTCTTCGGCGTAGAAGAAAGTATGTCCCCATTCGTTAAAGCCGACGTTCGGCATAATCATTACTGGCGCTATGAACATAATTAACATTGGAATAGATAAACGATTATGAAAATCAGGCATGCGGGTATGAACCCAGATTAGCGCAAATGCCAAAGCAACAATCATTGTTGGTACGCAGAAGTAGAACAAAATAATATGAGTGGGGGTGAAGTCCGTATCGCGTATAGTCACCTGATGCCATGCTGCATCGGATTCAGCAAAGGATGAAATGGCCATAATAATCACCATTGCGACTACCGATAAAAATCCGAATATTAATATATATCTTTGAAGTTCAAGCTGAGGGGAAATACTCAAGACATCTTTTTCCCGAGTTTTCCATAGGTAATAACAGCCAAAAACAAATACTGCTCCGAGGACGAGTATTTGAGTCCAAAAAAGCGACATCCAGTAAGTTTGGAAAACCGGCTCAAAATAATCCGTACCTACTTTAAATGCATAAGCGTGTAGATACCAGCGGTAGGCTCCGAAGATGCCCAAAAGGATAAAAAAAGCGGGAAGAAGTTTTGCCCACGGAATCCCGAAATTCATCTGTGGTTCTGTTTTGTCTAAAGACTTTAACGCTACTGTTGCCATAGATACCTCATGATTAACTTCGACTGATGACGCATACGAAAATTTGTATACAATAATTATTTATCCTTGCTGCCTTCTCTGCAAGTCAAAGAGATGGGCTGGAAACAAAGCGTAACATTTGTCAGTTCCTTGAAAGCTTAAGCTAAGGTGTTGTATTTAATCTTTAATAGCGAGCCAGTTTTATTGGCGCTTTTATTAGTGTAAATAAAACCTCCACATAAAATAATATGTGCTTACACCGAAACGTTGTTTAGGTTCTTGTAAGCGTATTCTTTATAATAAAAATAGGTAACTATTCAGCGAACTCTGTAACTGTTCATGTTGCGTTCAAGTTTGAGAAGAACAAGGCGAAAAATGTGAGTTTATATGGTTAAACGATCATTTTTTAACGCTGTTATGCACGAATTTTAACGTGAGCTGAGTCGTTAGAAAAATCAAATGCCTTGTTACTCGAATTAAACGGTGGTTCACCGTTTAATTCTATTAGATGATATAGACTTAGAAGTAATCGTATTTTAAGGTGATTTATTTTGAGTATTAATAGTGATAGTTTTAAGTGGGGCTTCAACATATCACTCTCGATTATAAATAAGCGCATAATTCAATTTGTTGGTCTTGTCCTGTTGACTGCGTGTGGTTCTGAAAATGGCGCTGTTAATTCTTCTGAGCAGGAGATCCAGGCAATGGCTGCCGCTAGCGGTGCCACCTATTACAGTGATACGCAATCCACCATCGAGCAATACTGCGTTGCTTGTCATTATGCCGATAGCCCATTGGCGCCTTTCTCATTATCCAATTTAGATGAAATCGTTGCGAAACAGTCTGCCATTATTTTTGGCTCTTCGTAGATTTGTGTGGAGCTCATGGAGCCATTTCCAATCCGCCGCAATAAAATAATATGCTATTTCTAAATCCGTCAAAGGATCTATAGCCTCTAGCGTTTGATTTTACCGTCTGACGTAGATAAGCCATTTTAATACCAGTAAACACCAAGAGATTTTGTGGTGTTATGAACACAACAAATAGTATACGAATACGTT
>JAESUE010000139.1 GCA_016763235.1 Pseudomonadales bacterium | reverse complement strand
CCTGGCGCCAAACTATGTTGCAACCATAACACCACGGTATATTCGCCGTCGCGGCACTTTGTATCAAAGCGAGTTTCGCTATCTGAATAACTTTGGCCAAGGTGCGCTCTCCGTCAACAGCTTGAGTAACGACAAACAAATTATTGCCACCCAGCAATCCGACGCAACCTCAGCGGAAACCGCTCAGCAACTTGAACCAGACCGCAACTACGTAAGCTGGAATCATAGCGGCCGTTATGGCCAACATTGGTCCTCTCATGCCTATGCCGAGTACGCCTCTGATGAAGAATACTTTCATGACTTTGGTAACGACTTTAATACCAGCAATTTGGCGTACCTAAACCGATCAGCAACCTTGCTTTACCGAGATCAATTCTGGCAACTCGGAACCAGCCTCCAAGGTTTTCAAACCATTGATAATGACATCGCCGAGAAAGACAGACCGTACATGCAGCTTCCTGTTATGACCTTGAATGCCAGCTACCCACTTTCACGGTATTTTGATCTTCAGTTTACAGGAGAAAGCACCTATTACATCCGGGAGATTGATGATCCCTTCGTAGACAATATTGAAGGTAATCGAATGCGCTTGGTGCCCGCCTTGCAAGCAACATTCAGTTCCGCCTGGGGGCATATTATTCCACGCGTCAAACTGCAACAGTTAAACTACTCCTTAGAAAGCGATGCCGATAGCGAAGATGTAACTGTCCCCCTTTTTAGCTTGGATACCGGCCTGTTTTTCGAAAGAGATTTCAAGTGGAAAAACACCCAATACCGCCAAACCCTCGACCCTCGACTTTTTTATCTTTATGCGCCAACAAAACCACAAGATCACCTGCCGAATTTTGATTCCAGCGAACTAACCTTTAATTACAGCCAGCTTTTCCGTGACAGTCGCTTTAGTGGGGGTGACCGCCTTGCCGACTACAACCAAGTATCTTTAGGTTTGAGCAGCACTGTTTCATCACGAAACAATGGAGAAGAAGTGTTAAGTATTGCTCTAGGACAAGCGTTTTTTCTTAAAGACCCAGAAGTGCGCCTACTGGAGTCTAACGATACACCGGAGCGATCGCCCATTTCAGGATACCTTTCGCTTCGCCCTGCTGAAAACTGGTTATTAAATGCCAGCTTCTCTTGGAACGGCGACCACAATATTCACGAAGAAAATAGTTTTGGCGCAACCTATATCGGTGATTCTGGCCAGCTGATGAATATTGAATTACGCTCCAGAGAAAACTTGGTAGGTGCTAGTTATAATCAAAGAAGTCGCTTACGACAGTCCAAACTTTCCTTCGCTTGGCCTTTGCTCCCGCGTTGGAAAGTCCTTGGTTATTGGCACTACAATATTAAAGATCAGGCTAATTTAGAAGGCGACTTAAGTATCGAAACACTGGTGGGCGTTCAGTATGAAAACTGCTGCGTACAGATAAAGATATTAAACCATCGCTATTTACAGGAGCAATTTGACCAACTCACCCCGAAAAGACAACTTCGTTTACAGATACGGCTGAAAGGTCTGGCGAATCTCGATGATCAAGTTTCTGACATCCTCCAGCGCACTATCCCGTATTACCAATAGCACAGCTCTAATCGCTAGGCCGGCATTAATTCTTTTACCTTAGAACCAAATACTTCCAAGGAACTAAAAGGTTTAGAAAAAGCACAATCAGCGCCAAGCAATTCTGCTGCTCTTAAATATTCATACTTATCCAGTAAACCGCCACCAGAAACCGCAATCACCTTGGCTTTATTTTCCATTTGATTCAGCTCTCTCAAGAAATCATAACCGTCCATGTCGGGCATAATAATATCCACAACAATAAGATCTGGCTGAAAGTCACAAGACTTTTTCAAGCCCTGTTTAGCGCCAGACGATACTTCCACTTCGTAACCGAGCGTACGCAAAAAACAACTCAGCATATTATTAAAAAGATCATTATCATCGACAACTAAGACTTTCCCTAACATCCTACCTCCTACTCATCTATAAATAACTGGTTGCCGCAATCATAGCCAGGATAGCAGCCAGCAGAGCTTAACCACAAAACATGACAGACATGTTACTAACGAAGAAGGTAAGCTGCAAAATAATCCAAACCGCCCGCGCCTGCCGTTAGACAGGTCGCAATATACAGAAACCATAAAAGCTCGTATTGACGTACGTCAAAAGAAGGCTTGAAAATTCGCAACAGAAAAGCAGCCTTAGCCAAGAAACATAAAGGCTGCCTTAGTGCGATGCGCGACGACTAAAACCTGCATCTATTGTAACACCTCAGCTCACGCTCAAATCTGAACAGTTACAGGGTTCGCTGAGGCGTTACCATCTATTTTGGTTTTGGTGCGCGGCTCAGTACTTTTCTAAATACTTTGGATTTTCTCTGGTAATTATAAAGTGCCTTACGCGCTCCCGGCAGCATGCCCAAATCAGCGGCAACAAAACCTTTTTCCAAAAACCAGTGGGCAGCGCGAGTGGTCAATACAAACAGGAATTCAATATCCATTGAAAGCGCCTGCGTTTCGATTTCTTTTAATAATAGCTCTCCCCTTGCACCATCTCGATAATCAGGGTGCGTTGCCAAACATGCCAGCTCGGCACCAAAGCCCTCAGAAAAAGGATAAAGCGCCGCACAACCGATAATCACCCCGTCACGCTCCAGCACGCTAAATTGTGATATTTCTGTTTCCAAATGCTCACGAGAGCGACGCACCAATACGCCATTTTCTTCCAAAGGGGCAATCAGTTCCAGAATGCCCCCCACATCGTCAATTTTAGCTTGTCGTAGGTGCTCGTAATTCCCTTGTGCAACCAAGGTCCCTGAACCATCCAACGTAAAAAGCTCTTTGATTAATGCGCCATCCTCCTGATGACTAATCAAATGCGTCCGCTGAACCCCTTGCTCGCACACCCTGCTTGCCGCTAAAAGCTGACGATAGGATTCATCACCATTATTTGATTTCTCACTTTGAAAATGCGCGCTGTTATCTGCAATGCGCTGAGGACTAAGCTCCCGCAATAAATCACCGCTGGCATCCATCCAACCTCTTTGCTGCCCCATCAACACCAGCTTATCGGCCTTTAAAGACATCGCTGCCTGCGTTGCTACATCTTCCATCGTGAGATTAAACACCTCTCCCGTTGGCGAGTAACCCAAGCAAGATAACAGCACGATAGCACCGTCATCCAACAGCTTATTGATCATTAGCCGATCGATTCGTCGTACTTCTCCGGTGTGCTGAAAATCAACGCCATCACAAACCCCCATGGGCCGTGCTGTCACAAAGTTCCCGCCACAAACACGAATACGCGCACCGTGCATTGGAGAGTTCGGCAAACCCATCGACAGCAGCGACTCAATGGTTAAGCGCAAAGCACCCACTGCATCGCTGACACATTCCATGGCAGATGTATCCGTGATACGAATCCCTTGCTGGAAAGGGGTCTCAATCTCTTTTAAAGCCAAGCGTTCATTGATTTGCCTGCGCGCACCATGAACCAGCACCAACCTCACACCCAAACTGCTTAACAAAGCAATATCATGGATTAAATGATGAAAGTTATCATGTGCCACCGCTTCCCCCCCAAAACCAATCACAAAGGTTTTGCCCCGATGCGCATTGATATAGGGAGAGGTGTGACGAAACCACTGAATATAAGAAGTATCTGCAGACAAAGGTATTCCCTTCTTTGTGTTATTAATTGAAGCATGCACTGAATAGTTACGGAATCAGCGTCGTTTTACCATCACTTTCAGGGCGGCTGCCCAGCTATTGTATAAGGTATGCGATTCAGTGAACCCTGCAACGGTTCAGATTGCATTCAAATTTGAGCAGAACAAGGCGAAAAATGATCATTTATACGTATAAATGAT
>JAESUE010000138.1 GCA_016763235.1 Pseudomonadales bacterium | reverse complement strand
TCGTACTGATTTATATTCGTTGCGGGTTGCAAAGTGCATACTTTGGCTATGATCCACCAAAAAAAGCACAGGGCGCTCCCGCTCTTCATGGTAAACCTTTACATGGGTTTTAAGCGTACGAGCAGTAACGCGCCAATCAATATGGCGCACCTCATCGCCAAATTGATAATGCCGGGCGGTATCATATTCCAGCCCACGGCCTCGAAAGGCAGAAATAAACTGCGTAGCACTATCTTGTGGAGAAGCATGCGGAGGCGAAAGAAAGAGCGCGGCAACATCATTACGCAGGTTAAGAAGCTCTTGAAAAGAACAGCTCACCCCTGTCGAATCAGCACTTTTATTGTGTACTTTAAAAAGAGCGTTTGGCTTACGGCTTTGCAATCGCTGAAACAGCCAACGCGTGAAATAACCGAACCGCGCTAGCAGCTCAGCCAAAGCAAGCCTCTTCTTAGATTTGCGCAAGAGTTTATCTTTAGTTGCCATCAAACCCACGACAACAAGCTATCAAGGGACGGGGATCAATTTAACTAAACGGCTCACAACTTCATCCACCGAAATAGAGTCGGCCACCGCTTCGTAAGAGAGTATCAGCCGATGGCGCAACACATCGTACACCACCGCATGAATATCTTCTGGTGACACGTAATCCCGCCCGTTTAGCCAGGCGTGAGCGCGTGAACAATATTCCAATGCAATACTCCCTCTCGGGCTGGCCCCATAGCGTATCCATGCACCGACTTGCGCATCTAACGGCGATGCATCACGCGTAGCAGCCACAAGTTCCACAATATATTTTTCTAGGGCAGTGGAAAGATGAAGCTGAAAAACTTCCTGCCTAGCCGCAAGAACCGATTTCTGTGACACCTGTTTTTCAATAACCACTGCCTGCCCCGCCCCAAGCCGCTGCTGCCTAACAAGCGCCAGCACTTTTTGTTCGTCTTCAGCTGAAGGGTAACCGATATTGGCTTCCATCAGAAAACGGTCTAACTGGGCCTCAGGTAAAGGATAAGTTCCCTCTTGCTCAATAGGGTTTTGTGTTGCCATTACCAAAAATGGGTGAGGCAAAGCATAAGTAGTTTTACCCACAGTGATTTGATATTCCGCCATCGATTCTAACAACGCAGACTGCACCTTAGCAGGCGCTCTATTGATTTCATCAGCAAGAATAAAGTTATGAAACAGCGGACCTTTCTGAAAATCGAAACTACCGGTTTCAGGCCGATAAATATCCGTACCCGTAATATCCGCAGGTAGTAAATCAGGGGTAAACTGGATACGGTGAAAATCACCCTCAAGCCGCTTTGCAAGCGCCTTAACCGCAGTAGTTTTGGCTAAGCCAGGTGCGCCCACTACAAGCAAATGGCCGTCTGCCAACAAGGCGATAAGCATCCGCTCCAGCAGATTAGATTGGCCAATCACCTCTTGGGCGAGAGACGCCAATAGAGCCTGAAATTCTTGTTGGAGGGATGTTAAAGGGGGTACAGAATCGCCAGCCTGTTTCAAAAGCGCATTAACCTTATTATTTTTATTGACAAAGAAAAGAGTAGTTTGAGCATACCATAGATGTGTCTACTGGTCAGCACGCAGACAATGGCTATTTGCTTGGACTGAGCCACTCAGAGCTGCCCTTATATCAAATACAAGGCATACTGAACAATCGATCGCTATCACCCAATAGAAAAACAAAAGGAGCAGTTTGTTGAGCAATGATCTCAAGACTATTCGGCCCGGAAAGTATAAGCACTATAAAGGCCATTACTACCAAGTAGAAGGTACAGCAAAACACTCAGAAACGGAGGAAGAGCATGTTGTATATCGCCCTCTCTATGGCAAGCAAGAATTGTGGATAAGACCCCTAGCAATGTTTGTGGAACGTGTTAAATATCAGGGTAAGGAGTTGCCACGTTTTGAATATGTAGAGGAGGAATAAATCACTGGATGCTCACCCTGTTAATAGAATTATTTATTTTAGCTTACCCAGTATGCCGGTAAAATACACTCCACCAATAGAGTTTTCTTTATTTATATTTCCAGACATATTTAGACTAAATCCTAGATAATGATTTACATTAAAGCGCCAACCCGCATCATATGCCAATCCAATGACTGAATACCTATCATCCGGAATAGCTTGGTTATTACGAGTTACCCTGCCTACCCCCCCCGATAACGATAAGTTTGTATTTTTAAATTTTCGTCCAATTAATAATGCCTGTTCTTCATGTTCTATCGTAGGCCCATCACAGGTTGATAAAATTAGTGCGTGACCTATACAATTCAATATATTAGCACCATTATTATGAGTTAAATTTCGGTATGATATGATGTTTCTTCTTTTACTCAATGAAATCTTAGATACTGTACCATTCCCATCAATGTCACTACTATATGATTTACCGATAAGGCCCAATTCAAACCAATAAGTATAATCTTCTAAATTAAAATCATCTGATGCTGAAACAATATTCGCTTTAAACAAAAACATCAAAGTTATGATTATTAAGTAATAGTTTCGCATAATGTACCTCTATAGTGTTACCGCATTCAAGAGTGATAGATTGGCCAAAATATTTAATATACACGAAAGGAAAATGAAGGATTAATCTCGTCATGGTAGAACGCCCAGTTACCCAGACGCCCCCACACAGATCCGGACGTGCGGAATTACCGCATCCAGCTCTTCAATAATATCATTGCCCGTGTAAAGCACAGACCCTCAATACCAATCAACTAAGATGTAACGTTTACTCACCTTCATTGCTTGTATTCGAAAATAGCTTAACATCTCCTTCATCCCATGCCAGTTAAAACTTCGCCTTTGGCTTCGCCGATTTAACCACTTGTAGAGCGTGTGAAAGATATAACCCGACACACGCGATACGCTGAGGCTATTATCGGGTAGCGCAAAGTAATTTCTGTAGCCATCCATCTTACGTTTCAACATTGGCATAAAGTTATTTAACCGCTTGTGGCGGTTTTGCTTAATCCAATCATAAAACATTTTCAGGCTTTCTTTATGCTTCTTGGGGGCGGTCTTTCTTCGTAAGCGAGGTTCGCCCTTGAAGTCAGTATCCCAATAAAACACAAATCCCAGAAACTCGAAATTCCTCATTTGGCCTGGATGAAAACGGCTAAAACGCTTCAGCGAAGTCTTTTCAGGCGCCACCTCTAAATTAAATCGCTTCAATCTATCCGGTAATTCCCTGTAAAACATGTTCGCCTCGCGACGATACTGAAAGGCTACAACAAAATCATCAGCATAACGAATCAGCATCGCACGACCTTTCAATTTGGGTTTGATCTTCTTTTCTCAAACCAAATATCAAGCACGTAGTGTAAGTAGATGGTAACTACTCAGCGTAATTTTTAGTTATTTGGCGAAATCCGGTAACTCATCATTGAACAATAGCGTCAAAGCCTCGCTGGAACTCATGCCTTGCTTGCG
>JAESUE010000137.1 GCA_016763235.1 Pseudomonadales bacterium | reverse complement strand
CTGATCGCTTACACAACATGCGCACCCTGGATGTTTTACAACCCAAGAAACGTCGCCGCATCGCCACAGAAACCCTCGAGATCTACGCCCCCATTGCCAACCGCTTGGGCATGAATCGCTTTCGTATCGAATTCGAAGACCTTGGTTTTGCAGCGCTTTACCCCTTGCGCGCGCAGTTAATTGACAACGCAGTAAAAAAAGCCATTGGAAGCCGCCGTCAAATAATGACGCACCTCAATGATTCAATTGATAAGCGCCTAACGGAAGAAAACCTTAATGCGCGCGTACTGGGTCGCCAAAAACACCTCTACAGCATCTATAACAAGATGCGCGATAATCGCAAACCCTTCGATGAGATCATGGACGTATTCGGCTTCCGCATTATTACCGCAGACGTAGATAACTGTTATCGCACCCTGGGCATAATGCACAACCTCTACCTGCCCATTCCCGGTCGCTTCAAAGATTATATTGCCATACCGAAAGCCAACGGTTACCAATCTCTCCACACCACCGTCAAAGGTGCGAATGGTGTCCCCATCGAAATACAAATTCGCACAGAAGAAATGGAGGCCATGGCCAATAACGGCATTGCAGCCCATTGGCTCTATAAAAATGACGATAAACAAAACCCCTATCACGCTCATTCCCGTGCGCGCGAATGGATGAAAAGCCTGTTGGAAATTCAACAGAAAGCAGGCAGCTCTCTGGAGTTTATCGAAAACGTAAAAATAGATCTCTTTCCGGATGAAGTCTATATTTTCACACCCAAGGGCAATATTTTGGAACTGCCTACCGGTGCAACCCCTATCGATTTCGCTTATGCGGTGCACACTGACGTTGGCAATCGATGCGTTGCAGCCCGTGTCGACAACCGACTTTCACCCCTAAGCGCACCGCTACAAAGCGGGCAAACCGTACAAATCATTACGACCCCTAGCGCTCAACCGAACCCCTCTTGGTTAAGTTTTGTGATTACCAGCAAGGCACGCAGTAATATTCGCCACTACCTGAAACACAAGCGCCAATCAGAATCAGTCAGCCTTGGAGGACGCCTACTCAATGCCGCGCTCTCCCAGCTAGATAGCTCGTTAGATGAACTGCCCGCAGATAGAATAGAGCAAGCTCTACAGGATTATGGCTTCAAGACGCGCGATGAACTACTCGAAGATATCGGCCTTGGAAACAGAATGGCGCAAATTATCGCACGCCAACTTTTAAGTGAGGCAGAAGAAAGCTCAGGCGAAAAAGGTAGCGGAAAACTCGCCCCTCTTGCTATTAAGGGCACCGAAGGCATGGTTATCACCTTCGCAAAATGCTGCCACCCTATTCCTGGTGACACTATTATCGGGCACTTGAGTTCAGGCCGAGGCATCGTCGTCCACACCGACCACTGTAAAAATGTTCGAGGCCGCGAGCAAAAAACTGAAAAATACATTCCTGTTGTATGGTCCGACAAAGTGGAAGGTGAATACCTAGCAGAAATTCGCATAGAACTGGAAAACCAACGCGGTGCGCTGGCAGTGATAGCGAACGCCATCACACGCTCTAATGCCAACGTCGAATCTATTAACATGGAAGAAAAAAGTGCTAACTATAGCGTTATTCGGCTTGTTATTTCAGTGCATGATCGCATTCATCTGGCACGAGCTATTAAACGTCTCAGGGCAATTAAAACCGTATCAAAAATCATCCGTGTAAAATCCTAGCACTTCACTATAAAATCCCCCGTCAGTTTCCCGTAAAATAATCCACACGCCCTAGCGCTACCCTTTAAATTGCAGGCATACACCATGACAGAAAAACACATAATCTCTACCAAAAATGCTCCTCAAGCCATTGGCACATACTCTCAAGCCGTTAAGGTTCAAAATACCGTTTATCTTTCGGGGCAAATCCCTCTTGATCCGACTAGCATGGAAATAGTGGAAGGTGATATGGAGACTCATATCATCCAAGTTTTCGAAAACCTCAAGGCTGTATGTCAGGCGTCAGGTGGCGACCTCAACAACATCGTTAAACTTAATATATTCCTCACTGATTTGGCGCACTTCACCTTGGTAAACGAAGTAATGTCTCGCTATTTCGACCAACCCTACCCCGCACGAGCAGCCGTTGGCGTTGCCGCCTTGCCCAAAGGCGTAGGCGTCGAGATGGATGGCATTCTTGTTGTCGATGCTTAAAACCATTAGACAATAAATATGCCTTCCCGCAACGCTGAAGACTTTACCCAAGCCCTGACAACACTCAAAGGGGTGGGCCCCAGCTTGGCAGAAAAGTTCGGCCGCTTACACATTCACCACTGCGTAGACCTGCTCTTTCATCTGCCTCATCGCTATGAAGATCGCACCCGCATCACCCCTATTGCCCACCTTCTCCCTCATCACCCTGCAGTCATCCAGGGGAAAGTTGTTAGCGCAGAAGTCGCTTTAGGGCGCAAACGCAGCTTGCTCTGTCGTATAAAAGATCATAGCGGCATCATTGCCCTGCGTTTTTATTACTTTACCTCTGCACAAAAAAACCAATTCGTACCAGGCAAAGATATACGTTGTTATGGAGAAGTAAGGCAAGGCTGCACCGGTTTGGAGATATACCACCCAGAATACGAGTTAGGGGAAAACAAACTCCAAGCCCTGCCTCAAACCCTCACCCCCATATACCCCGCTACCGAAGGCCTCACTCAACAACGAATAAAAAATGCCATGGCCCAGGTGCTAACACTCCTCAAACAAAATGCCTCGATTATATTGCCTGACTACCTGCCAACAAAAATTTGCCAGCAACACAAACTGCCTTCGCTAAAAGATGCGCTGCTTTATTTACACGAGCCCCCGCCCGATGCGAAGTTAGATCAAATCGCCGAGAAACAACACCCTTGCCAACAGCGCCTCGCGTTTGAAGAACTAATCGGCCATAGCCTCAGCCTATTAAACCTCAGACAACAACTCCGCTCTCACCCCGCACCCGCTTTTTGCGCGATAGAAGGGGTTATGCCCGTGTTCCTACAACAGCTAGGGTTCGAACTTACCCGCGCACAGAAGCGAGTATGGGAGGAAATATCCCAAGACCTCGCTCAAGAAGCACCGATGCTACGATTGGTTCAAGGAGATGTCGGCTCTGGCAAAACGGTTATTGCTGCTTTAGCCGCCATACGTGCCATCGAAAGTGGCTACCAAGCAGCCATCATGGCCCCCACAGAAATTCTTGCTGAACAACATCTCATCACCTTCAGTGCGTGGCTTGAACCACTCAATATAAAGCTCGGCTGACTAGGAGCATTCAAAGTATCAATGCTTGGAGCTGGATTGATAATCGGTAATACGGTAATCCTGATTTTGGTCGTGTCGCTAGAGTTTTGTCCTCCACAAACATTAAAATCACTATAAATTGCATTGAAAATATAGTCCGTTGTATCTGTGCTAGG
>JAESUE010000136.1 GCA_016763235.1 Pseudomonadales bacterium | reverse complement strand
TTTGCATTCAAATTTGAGCAGAATAAGGCGAGTAACGTGAGTTTATACGTATAAACTCACATTTTTTAACGCCGTTATGCCTACGCTGAATGCTTACAATAAATTAACCAATATACTTTAAACATGCCTTAATCGTGGCATCACAGCTATCTGCCATAGCCTTACAAATTTCATGCTTAGATGCGTGTTTTTTACACTCATCACGGCAATCTTTGCAGATGTCCGCGCAGACCTTGGCCATCGCTTTGCTGTGCTTAGACCCATTGGTCACCAGTTCAACTAAAGAGTTGCATGTCGAAATGGTATCCCTAACCTGGAGTAGACACTTTGTGAGGCTTAGGTCATCAGACTTTAGTGTTTGATAAATGTGTGCTTTGCACGCCTGGCCAACACTCACGCATTCCTCTGCGACTTCAACTAAATCTTTTGAATAAGCTGCGTTGTGCCCAGCATGTTTGTTAGATGCTAATAAGTTTGGGCTAATGCTTACTGCAGATGCAGCCGCCATCATGCCTAAAAATTGTCGTTTACTCACAGACCCTGTTGATTTTGAATTTTCCATTTTAATGCCTTCTTTACTTGTTGTGTATTAGAAAATAACGTTGAGTTTAAGTTAAGCCCTGAGTAAGTTATGAGCGAAAGCGTTGAGAGGTAAATGACCAGCGCGGCAATGCTCAAATCTAATCAAACCCCCTTGGAATGCTGATCGACTGCTCTTGAGTATGGTTTAATAAATCATACTGTTCTTACTTTATAGCAGAAGATATTTTAAATGACAGCTATTTAAATATGGATATAGTTCGATAGTGACATGAATGCTATGCACTGATTAGTGCGCGATTTTAAGTTGCAGAAAGAAGTCTTTTGAAATACCTCTGTAGAAGCCTTTCAATAATACTGACTTTTGACGAATTCTGGGGTGGATATTAGCCAAGGCTCTAAGTTTTTCTGGGTTAGTGAAAGCCATTTCAGCATACAAGTTGAAATCATTCTCCAGTGTGGAGTATCCGTAATTTGACAGAAAACCTTCGTGATAATAGCGCTCAACATCAGCATCGCTACCGCCATTTTTAATGGCACTTAAAATGTCATCATCTGCATCAGCGTATGCAAAGCTTTTCGAGTTAACAGCGGCCCATGCATCGCTAGGAAATAGGTGGATTCTAAAAAACACCGAACTCATTTCGTGGTGAACTAGCTTAGATAAATACGCATCGTTATACCCATCACCTCTGGAACCTACCGTCAGATAAAGCGCCAAGCCTAAAGAAGTTCCGCCATAGTCAACACCGTAAAAACTCAGGCTATTAAGAAGATAGATGTCGGTAAGAGTGTCTTGTATAACACTCCCTGGATACTTCCTTAATTCACGAAATAGTATAGGTGTAACATGGCACATATTACGTTTCGTAATTGGTTCAGCCATGCCATTTGATGGAGGCGCCCGCCATAACGCGGGAATTGCGTTAACGCCATCTTCGTAATGGATTGTAATGCCGTATTGCCTCTCGATATCATCTGGTTTCTTTTGTGCGGAGTCTGTAATTAAGCACCACTGATCTGATAGCACCCCCAGCGGCTCACCGCTACGAATCAGGGTTACACCGACAAAGGCAAACGTAGCGGCAATAAATAGTGTTACTTTAAATTTTGCTGCCTGTAAACATCGCAGCAGCCGCAAAACTCGGTGCGTCATCTGCAATACCCGCCCCAGCTAGTAGGATTTGAAATTAACAATAAGACCCATGACAACTCTTGCCCCTTTCTCCATGCTATAGCCAGCGGCTGTAGTTCCCACAGCTAAAACCAGAGCCCTACCCCAGCCAATTGGGTTTGAAATTAAAAATAAGATCAATGATAAATTTTGCCCCTCTTCACTGCTGCGTCAGCTAACTGGTGGGAAAATCCATGCGGCCACGCTAAGACCAATCATTAATAAAAAGACACCCCCTAGATGAATCAAGAGCCACCACATATAGATTCTATTTGCCATGATAAACCATTTTGGGCACCCATCATGAACATTAACAATGCCGCGTTTTTGTATTCTCCCAGGGAAGTTGATTGTCCACATGAAAATCTGAGTACGTAATAGATAGTAAGGAATACCTGTATAAAACTTGATTTCGAAATGGCTAAAATAAGGTTCGCAGAAGTACTTGTCCGAAAAAGTCTTTGGCGTCAAATACCGTAGCAGTGTCGTTAGCGGAATAATCAAAATAATCCATGAAATTGCTCCAGCAAAAAAAATGTACGTTAATCCAAATGCTGTTATTTGCATATCTGATCCACATGAAGCGAGCCAACAACATCTACTTGCTTAAAGTAGGCATTATAGAAAAGTTTGGTATGCGTTCCCCTCAGGTGATGTCAGCTAACAGATGGGAAAAGCCGCGAATACAGACTGAGGCCAATCAGCAAGAGCATTACGCCGCTGCTATGTATAAGCATCCATCCCATAAAAATACGGTTCACCCAAACAAACCAGTTTGGGCAACCCTCTCTTATATCAATAATGCCTCGTTTTTTTACTCGCGATGGAAATACAACGGCCCAATTGAACATCCATGTGCGCATGATGTAATAAGGAATTCCGGTATAAAAGTTTATTTCAGACTCACCAAAGTATGGCGCGCAAAAATATCGGTCTAAGAATGATTTGGGTGTCAGAAATCGCAATAGTGTGGTTAATGGGATAACGAATGCAACCAGCGAAAACAGTCCGGCAAACATTAGATAAGTTAGCCCGTATACTGTTATTTGCATATTAGATCCACATTAATGGCATTTATAATATCGACCTCTTTGAAGTTGGAGCTGTATAGTTTCTTAAACTCCTGCCCTGCCGCAAAACTAAGTACTGTGGTTCCCGTGGCTAAAACCAGAGCCGTGCCCCAGCCGATAGGGTTTGAAATTAAAAACAGGCCAATACCAAAACTAATGGCAGTGCTTGCGCCGACACTCCCTATCGACTCCACAAGAATCTCGTTCTTCTTTTGCCGGTCGTGCTCATTGGCAATTTGCCGGCAGCTTACTCCAAGCCCGACAACGGTCAAAATAACACCGCCCCCCTTAGCTAAACTGGCAAATCGATTTAAACGGCTTATTTCATCGGTGATTTTTGCCGAAGCAGGGAACCCGCCACCGCGAGCGATACGAATGGTTTCATGGGTGGTTTTGTTGCCAAACAATATGCTCTCTACCGGCCCTATATTTCGCTTAAAGTTATCTAGCAACTTCTTTCGCGCATAGTCGTATTGGCCTTTCGTCATATTGCTTTTGCCACTTTTATAATCAGCATAGAGCTGGTTCACTTGGCCCAATAAAGCGATATTCCCTTGGCTAAGCAAATTACCGGCCGAGCCAAGTGCTGCGCCGCCGGGCATGGATAAAAAATTATAGTTATGCTCCAGCCAGCCTAAGGCCCACACCAAGCTATCTTTCTCTGCATCCACGCCTGACTGCATCGGTGTAGTAGGCAGTAAACGATGTGCAGGAAGTGATGTTTGCTGTTTGTAATAATCCTCCGGCGCTTTACAGATTTGAGCCACATGAATTTCCGAAGGAAACGGAACAACTAACAGTAATTGTCCGATTTTTATCTGACTTGGGTCTTTAATCGATGGATTGAAATACAAAAGGTGCTGCAGGGCAGTTTTGTAGCGTGGGCTGCCATAAGTGTTAGCGCCATAAAATCGGCCTGCCAATGAAGAAAGCGTATCACCGCCCCTAATCGTGTACATAAACTGCTTATTTGGTTGATTCAATAATTGGGCGATTACGCTAGTCATTTCAATACTTCCTAAGTTGCTCTGAATACGGCGGGACAATAAAGTAAGGCGGTTTCAATGTAAAGAAAGGGCTTTGTTCACTATTTACATTGCGGAACTCCAGAGATTTCTCATCGAAATAAACGCACACAAATAGTCTTCGAGTGGGTTTTGAGCGCGTAACGAGAGCTGGCGTAGGGTGGGAAATACAAAGAAATCTTCCGCGTGGGTTGATCTCGATTTTTTCATTGTGACAATGTTGGGGTGGGGGCTAGGCGCGCAGAATATTTGCAGATAGCAAAAGCCTATAGGGTTATTTATTAACCAATTCTTCTTGGTGTCA
>JAESUE010000135.1 GCA_016763235.1 Pseudomonadales bacterium | reverse complement strand
CCGAGGTGATTGGTTTGCGCTTCGGGTAATTCGATGCTGTAGCCTGCGAAGGGGTTTTGATTCCTCCAGCCTGATAACGCCGGCACAGCGAGGTGCAGCGGCAGCCCTGAAAACGCGGCCGCCAGTTTCGACGGTAACGGCCCTGCCCCTTCCACGTTGAGCACGGCTTCGGCCTTCACTTGTTCTATTGTCTGCAATAAGCGCAACTCGGGGTGCGCGGGATCAAGCACCACAAATGCGCCACCGGCCTTAAGCACGGCCAGCAGCGCACAGACCAGCGCACCGCTGCGGTGAGCATAAATCACTACGGGTGCTTCTGGCTTTATACCCCCTTGTTGCAGGGCATGTGCTAGTTGGTTGCTCCACTGTTCCAGCTCGTTGTAGCGCCAGCTTCCATCTAGATCAAGCAGGGCCACGTTTTCACCCCGTTCTACTGCCTGCGCTGAAATTTGCTGTTGCGGTAAGGGGAAATCTTTCACTGCTAAGGTTTTTAAGGGGGCAGGAAGTAGATGTTTATCTGCCTGCTGTAGCAAGCGGAAGGCGGCCAGAGGGCGATCTAAATCATCAACCATCTGAGTAAACAGGCTTTCTAAATGTGCCAAATGACGCTGAACAGTTTCTGCCTCAAAGCAGTCGCTGCGATAGAGCATGGATAGTTTTAAGCCTTCTTCCTGCGGCTGCACGTAGAGGCTTAGATCAAATTTTGCGGCGTAGTTTTTTTGTTCTTCGCTTAAATCTTCTATATGTAAATTATCCACGTCTCGACTGACTGCGGGTAAATTCAATACGTTGAGAAACACCTGAAACAGTGGCGAATGACTTAAACTGCGCTTAGGTTGCAGGGTGTCTACCAGCATTTCAAAGGGTAGGTTCTGGTGGGCAAAACCAGCCAGGCTTTTTTCTCGCACTTGGTACAGGTATTCACGAAAACTTAAATTTTCTTCTACATTGGCCCCAAATACGACGGTATTTATAAAAAAACCAATCATCGGTTCGGTTTCGGTCATGGTGCGCCCTGCCACGGGGGAGCCGACATTAAATTTCGTTTGCCCGCTGTAACGTGAAAGCAGCAGTTGCCAGGCAGACAGCGCCAGCATAAACAGGCTAACACCTTCTCTTTCACTCAGTGCCGATAAACTCTGGGTGAGTGAAACCGGTAGCGTGTGGTGAAGCATCGCCCCCGGTGAAGATGGTGTGGTGGGCCGTTGAAAGTCTGTTGGCAGGTGCAGTACAGGGTCTTTATCGGATAATTGTTCCACCCAAAAATCCAGCGCACTCTGTAAGTGAGCGGGGTCTAAGCAACGCTGCTGCCAGCAGGCATAATCGCCATATTGAAAGGCCAGCGGAGCAAGCGGGTTTTCACGGTGGTGACGAAATGCATCATATAAGACGGTAAATTCGTTGATAAACACCGACATAGACCAACCATCAGAGATGATGTGGTGCATGGTGAGTAATAACAGGGTGTCTTGTTCTTCCGAATTTACTGCTTCTTTATTTTTATCCAGCGCTAAAAAACGCACTCGCATTAGGGGCGCTTGGCTAAGATCAAAGCTGTTTCCGGCTTCTTCATCAATAAGTTGTTGAATGGCTTTCGGGCTGAGCTCGCCGGTGTAAATCTCTCGTTCACACTGCACGCTAACGTCATCAAACACTTGCTGAAGTAGCTGCACGTCTTTATCGGATTCATCTTGCGCAATGATGGCGGTGCGCAGGGTTTCATGCCGCGCAATTAAGGTGTTTACCACTTGGTTTACGCAGTGCATATCCAATGGGCCACGAATTCGCAGCGCAGAAGGAATGAGGTATGCGCTTGAGCCGGGGCTAAGTTGTTCGAGCAGCCATAAACGACGTTGGGCATACGTTGCTGGTGTTGTTTCTCCCTCAGCCCGCTTGACCAACTCACCTTGAAGTGATTTTGTGCTGTGCTGCCCATGCTCTTCTATCCACGCGGCACATTGCGCGATGGTGGGGCAGGCAAACATTTCACGCACGGGTAATTCATAGCCTAATTTTTTTCGTACCCGTGATGTCACTTGGGTGGCAAGTAGGGAGTGGCCGCCGAGCTCAAAAAAGTTATCGTGAATACCCACTTCATCGCTGTTCAACACTGCCTGCCAAATGCTGCACAATTCTGCTTCAAGCTCTGTGGAAGGCTTATCGTCACTTTTGGCCTGCCCACCGATTGTTACAGGGGGAAGCGCCTTGCGATCAACCTTGCCGTTTCGGGTAAGCGGCAAAGCGGCCAACACCGTATAGGCTGCGGGTTGCATATAGTCGGGAAGCAAGCGGCTTAACTGGCTACGGGTACGTCGAATTAGTGCGGCTTGATCGCTTTCGAGGGCCACGCTTCTTTCTAAACCCACGCCATTTTCTACACTTAAACCATTTCCCACACCCTGAGCAGTTTCTACACCCAAACCGCTTTCTAAATAAGCCACCAGGTATTTTTGCTGGTCTTTTTCCTGCACTACCACCGCGCAATTTTTCACCCAGGGAAGACCAGAAAGGCTGGCTTCAATTTCCCCCAGTTCAATTCTAAACCCACGAATTTTGACTTGTTGATCGATTCGCCCAAGAAATTCCAGAGATCCATCGGGCAAATAGCGCACCTGATCTCCGGTTTTATACAGGGTGGAGCCATGACCTGGCAGGTGTGCAAAGGGGTTAGGCATAAAGGCGGAAGCCGTGGCCTCAGTACTGAGATAACCCAAGGCAAGGCCATCTCCGGCGGTACATAGTTCACCAGGAACCCCCACGGCTTGCGGCTCAAGGGCATGGTTTAATACATAAATCTGCGTTCCATTAATGGCCTTGCCAATAGAGACACTGCGCCCAACCTGATCAGCAGAATGCATGACATGGCAAGAGGTAAAGGTGGTGTTTTCCGTTGGCCCATAACCATTGATTAAAGTAAGGCGGGGGTAGCGATACAGCACTCGCTTTACGGTATGGGGGTTTAGCTGATCACCACCTGCTAATAACGTTTTCAGCGGGGCAAAACTTTGCGGATTATGTTCTGCCATTGCGTGAAACAAAGCAGCCGTTAGCCATAAGGTGTTTACGCCATGCTGATGGATTTCTTCCCCAAGCTGCTCCAATTCGAGCAAACCCGCTGGGGCGACCACTAGCCGGCCACCATTGAGCAATGTACCCCAAATTTCAAAGGTACTGGCGTCGAAAGCAAGCGGCGCATAATGCAGCAAGCAGGTCTCTGGCCCGAGTTCCAAAAAACCATTGTCTTTGACCAGCCTCACTATGCCGCGCTGAGGGATAACAATACCCTTCGGCTCACCCGTTGAGCCAGAGGTAAACATGATGTACGCGCGTTGCTCTGGGCTGGCGGGTAGGCCAAGGTTATTACCATTTACGAGAGCGTCTTTAATGGCTGGATAAGGGTGAAGCGTTATCGGCAGATCATCGGCAGATAACGTCAGAAAAACCGCCCTTTGTTGCGAATCGACAATGGCAAAGGTTGCTTGGCTCTGGCCCAGCAACGTGGCCAAACGCTCTGCCGACTGATCTGTTTCCAGCGGCATGTAAACAGCACCGGCTTTGACGATGGCCAATAAGGCGATAATCCGTTCCAGCGAACGCGACCCGCAAAGCGCCACGACTTGATCCGATTTAAGGCCCGTTTCCAGCAACTTGTGCGCGTAATCGTTGGCATGTTGATTGAGGCTGTCATAAGTGAGCTGTGTTGTCCCACTGACTAAAGCAATTGCCTGTGGAAACTGCTCCACCTGTTTTTCAAAAAGAGCCGCTAAGCCATACTGCATGGCTGATTTCTGATCAGAGGAAGCTTGAGGGTTCCATTGACTGAGAATGTTCTGTTTGCCCTCTTGAGACAACATGGAAACCCGACATAGCGGCACCTGTGGCGCGGCCAGTAAGTTTTCCACCAAATGCTGCAAATGGGATTCCATACGAATGATGGACTCAGGATCAAAAAGCTCAGTGCTGTATTCTAATTCACCCCTTAAACCCTCGGCTGTTTCTGTAAAGGTGAGGTTAAGATCACACTTGCTGCTGCGCCTTGAAAGCGGCAGCGTGTTTATTTGCAAGCCGGGTAAGTCGAGCTGAATATCGCTTTCGTTTTGCAGGCTGAACATCACCTGAAACAGCGGTGTATAGCTCATTTCACGGGGCACATTCAACGCTTCTACCACCTGCTCAAAGGGTAAATCCTGATGGGCATAGGCCTCTAAAGTAATACGCTGCACAGTTTTGAGCAGGGTTTCAAAACTCTGCTGCTGATCCACTTCTGCGCGTAATGCCAAGGTATTCACGAAGAAGCCGATCAGTGGTTCTTGCTCAGGCATGGTTCGATTGGCAATGGGGGTTCCCACTGCAAAATCATTCTGACCGCTATAGGAACTCAGCAATGCCTCAAAAGCAGCCAAAAGGGTCATAAACAAAGTTACCCCCTGTGTTTGACTAAAATCGCGGGCCTTCTTCTGCAGTTCTTTTGACCAATAAAAAAAGTGTGCATCACCACGCGAGCGTAATGCAGCCGGGCGCGGCTTATCAAGGGGTAATTCAAGAACCGGCACCTCATCAAGCTGTTCTCGCCAATAAGCGAGCTGTTGCTCCCGCGCACTGCTCACCAACCACTGCCGCTGCCAATGCGCGTAGTCTCCATATTGCACCACCAACGGCGGCAATACCTTTGATAGCGCAAGGTCGGTGTTTATCTGTGCAAGATAAAGAGCCATCAACTCCTTGACCAATACGGCCATCGACCAGCCATCAGAAATAATATGATGCAGGGTTAATATCAACTGATAATGCTGCTCTTCCAGCTTGATTAATACCGTTCGCAACAAGGGCCCATCACAAAGAGAAAACACCGTGCTGCGGGTTGCTTCAATCACTTTTAGACGCTGTTTTTCTTTATCTTCCGCATCGTAATGGCTGAAATCTTCACAATGTAAGGGCCAATGTGCCTGTGGAAGAATCTGCTGGCTAACACCTGGCGTCGTGGCGTTATCACTTGCCTGCAATACCGACCGTAGAACTTCGTGACGTTTGATCACCTCCCCCAGCGCAGCATCGAGCTTATGGGCGTCCAGATTCCCCTTTAGCTCAAGCAGAATAGGGATATGGTACGCACTACTTTCCGGTTCAAGCTGGCTCAGAAACCACAAGCGTTCCTGCCCAAAAGAAAGCGGGATGGGCACAGCGCGAGATACCGCCTGAATTTTGCGCTGTTTAACGGCTTCACCGCTGCGACTTTGCTGTAGGAATTTAATTAATTCAGGCTTTTGTGCCACGACCTGATCCCGCAGCTCTGGCGTTAAAGCGCCTTTAGGAGCGCGAAATCGTAACTCGCCGCTCTCTACCCACAGTTTAATTCCCGCTTCGCCAAGTTTTGTTAGAAGTTGATACACAGTCACTGCGTTTTTTATTCCTGATAAATTGATTGAAAAACATACCACCACAAAATTTAAGACACGCTGCCGCCCCTTGTTCTTGGCCCATATTAACGATAGATAGAGATATCCAAGCTTAAGCGTAGCTTATCGGAAATCACTCGTTAACAGGTATAAAGAAATGAGAAAAATCAGCCGCTTCCGTGGGGAAATAAGGTCTTAGAGCGCCAGAAAAGCTGCGACAATTAACCACAGCCAGAATATAAAGAAATCCAGTTACTATCCAGTTCTGTTTTTATCGACCACTAAAAGGAGAACATAAATGAAAACACTAAAGGTCTTACTGGCACTCACAATGACTGCTGGCACCGTTGACACCGCTTTCGCTCACGCCAACTTCACACCCAAAGACAACCTGGATTTTTATAACGGTAGAGATTATCAGGAAGGCAGCACTGCCTATTTATCCCTCAACTTATCCCATGGTTGCAGCAATGCCGACGGCAGCAAAAGTTTTGCGACCCGCCATGCAGTAGCCATCATGCCCAATGATAGTGATTTGAACGGCATTGGCTTTACCGTAGATCGCAGTGGAAATCGCCACGGTGCGAACGGTTTAATGGGTGTGCGCCCAGAGGCCAGCGCTAACTGGAAAATTATAAAAAACCCTGTGACATCCGTTGGGGAATATTACAGCCACGGCGAAAAGAATGAAGACGTTGGCGCCATCCAGTGGATTGGCGGCCGTATTCCTGCTGATTTTTACGCCAGCGTAAATTTCCGCGCACAACTACCCTTATTAGAAAGCTGCGTTTCAAAAATAAAACTGTACATTCCTGCCGTTCAGTATTGCGCCCGCGGCCATGTAAAAGCGTGGCTTAAAGAAGCAACACCCTCCATGCCTGCCCACGTGGTTTCCACGGGTTATGCGCCTTATATTAATGTAGTGCGCGCAGAAAACAATCCGCTCGGCCAAGAGTGTGGCGGCGAGGGCAGCGAAGAAGAGGTTTACCCCTCTGTAGAGCATATCGAAAAAGGCTTACTACCGTGGAGAAATGTAAAGTAGGGTGAAAACCTTTTACTAGACTGAAAATGGCTTAATCGCCAACTCAAGCGCAAGGGTTCATTGCTGGGCAATATAATCGATTAATCTCACTCAGCACAGCCCCTATAGCTTGAGTTAAACGCAGCAGCATTCGAAATGCGCCTTGCGACGTTATTATTGTTCATGGCGGCGAATAGTTACGGGGCTTAAATAAAGCACTAGCGTATAACACTGCCGTCATCGTCACATTAAGTTAAGGCGCAGAGCGCTGGGTTTCACTCATAGCGACTATCTTCATCCATCGAATAGATATTTTGACGCCCATTTTCTCGGGCTGTCACATAAGATATAAGCGCTTGAAAACTCAATTCGTAAAGGTCTAGCCCTAAAATTACCGACTTGCTTGGTCGAGGGTGCTCGAGGTTAAGGGGAAAACAGGCGAATGCAAGATGTAAGGCCTGACCCCGCGATTCTGACCCCGCGATTCTAAGGCCTGACCCCGCGATTCTTGTGACCCCGCGATTCTGTGTGACCCCGCGCTTCCCTTACGTTTAAACGTCCATTAAAATAGACCAGTCGCACTCTCATTAATGCCCACTACCTAGCGCGATTAAACGTATGCTACAGTCAAAAATTTGGACCGACAAATGGTGATTGCCAAGCACCCCTCAAAGCTCAGTTTGCCGCAGACGAACCCTGGCGTCACCACAACACTGGAATACCTGGTCATCAAATTTCCCTATATTGATGCTCAGGTTTGGCAGCAGCGCATCATGGATGGCAAGGTACACTACCGCGACGGCTCGCTGATAACGGCGCAATCGCCCTTTCAAGCGCAGCAGCAGGTTTATTATTACCGAGAAGTCGAAAGCGAGCCCAGCATCCCCTTTAAGGAAACAATAATATATCAAGACCAGCATATTTTAGTGGCCTATAAACCCCACTTTTTAGCCGTCACCCCCGGTGGCATCTATGTGAACGAATGTTTGCAAAACCGTTTGCAACGCAGCACAGGCATTAAGGCCTTACAAGCGTTGCACCGATTAGATAGAGTGACAGCAGGCTTGGTT
>JAESUE010000134.1 GCA_016763235.1 Pseudomonadales bacterium | reverse complement strand
TTGGAGCATTTTACTGCGATGTTAAGCCACCAGGTTTTTGTATATCCGGAACTTTTCCTGGATCCGGCGCATGAAGATTTTAAGCCCTTAATGGCCTGGCACGCACTTGAGGAATTAGAGCATAAGGCTGTCGCTTTTGATGTTTATCAAAAAGTAGATGGCAGTCATGCGCGTTTGGTTTTAGGCGTAATTCTCGCAACGATTAGCTTGGCAGGGTTTTCTGTAATACGCATGGTACCCTTGTTATTTAAGGATGGCCTGCTATTTAAATGGAATACGTGGAAGAATGGTTTGCCCTTTTTATATGGGAAACATGGCATATTCACAATTTCATGGCGCCATTATTTGCGCTTTTACGATCCTAAGTTTCATCCGTGGCATATACAGGATTACCAGCTTGGTAAAGAAATACGCGATATGTATACAGAGGGAAGGTTGCTAACAGACGTGTAAATTAGTGAGCTGAATAGTTACTAATAATAAAACAATGGAATGTAATGATGGGTATTATACAAAAAGACCTTCCTAATAATACAGACTTACCGATAATTATCGTGGGGAGCGGTTTCGGTGGTATCGGCATGGGGATTCAATTAAAAAAGGCAGGTATAGATTCCTTTATCATTATTGAAAGGGAAAATGAAATTGGCGGTACATGGCGGGATAACACCTATCCAGGTGTTGCTTGCGATGTTCCTTCTTATGTTTATTCTTTCTCTTTTGAGCCCAACCCCAATTGGAGCAGAATGTTTGCCGAAGGGCCTGAGATTCAGGATTATTTACTCCACTGCGTTGATAAGCATAATCTTCGTAAGCACATGCAATTTAATACGGCGATATTAAAAGCAAGTTATGATGATTTTTCTGGGGTATGGACACTGCTCACTGATCAGGGTGAGCAGCTACAAGCCCGCGTGGTAATTTCTGCAGTGGGGGGGCTCGTTGATCCAGCATTACCTAATATTGCCGGCATTGATTCTTATAAAGGAGAGATATTTCACACCGCAAGATGGAACCATGCTGCATCGTTAAAAGATAAAAAGGTAGCGGTTATTGGTACGGGGTGTAGCGCCGTGCAGGTGATCCCTCATATTGCTGAGGAAGTTAGCGAGTTAACTGTTTTTCAACGTACGGCGGCTTGGGTTTTACCTAAATATGACGCAGTCATTAGCGAGAAAACAAAAACCCTGTTTTCCAAGTGGCCGATTTTACAAAAAACCGTAAGGGGTACTCTTAAATGGGGCAGTGAGGCGCTGGGGCCTTTCCTTATTCTGGACTCTGAAAAATTGTCCAGTGTTTTTGAATGGGCGGCGAGAAGAAATCTCAAAAAAGGAATTAAAAATACTGACCTCCGAGAAAGCTTGACGCCAAATTTTCAATTTGGCTGTAAGCGGATGATTATTTCAAGTGACTATTACCCTACGCTTGAGAAAGAACACGTCAGCCTTGAAACCAGTGGCATCGAAAAATTTGTTAAAGGTGGTATTGTCGCTAAGGATGGCACTCAGTTTGATTTTGATGCCGTGATTTTGGCAACTGGGTTTGACTTGGGCTTAACATCTGCTCCTTTCGAAGTGACAGGGGCAGCAGGGCGCTCTTTAGACGAGGCGTGGAAAGACGGCGCGGTAGCCTATAAAGGGGTAACAGTTTCTGGTTTTCCAAATTGGTTTTCTATTATGGGGCCAAATACTGGCCCTGGTCATACTTCAGTGATCATTTACACTGAAGCGCAGATTAACTACATTGTGCAAGCGGTACAGCATATCCAAGAAAATGATTTAAAATCTGTTGATGTTAAACAGGCCATTCAGGATGACTATAATGAGGGCTTGCAAAACCGCATGCAATATACGGTTTGGACCTCAGGCAGCTGTAACAGTTGGTATCTGAACGCCGATGGGTCTAATCATGCGCTTTATCCTGGCTTCGCCCATGAATATACCGCTCGTATACGCACCTTTGATCCTATTGAATACAAGGTTTGTGTTAATGAAGGTATAAGCGACAAGCCTGTATTAGAGGCTGTAGTTTAAGTAACAATTAAGATTACGTTTAACAAAATCGGCATTAAACAGGAAAGCATTAGTTTACTGCTTTCCTGTTTAAATGGATTCACCTCAGAAAATAAATAATAAAGAGGATTTAGTTTATGTACATTGCTTATGCTGTTGTTTTACTGCTTATAGTTGGAGGTATTCATGCCTTGCGACAATATTTGTTTAATGTTTCACAAGCACCAAAAAATCACGAACCTTTTGCTGGGAAATTATTCGAAGCGGGGGAGGCGACTATTGCGTATCGTCCTGCAGCTGTAAAAGCACATGCTACGGTAGTGGCGATGCCCGGTTTTTTAGAAGACCACCGTTACTTTACCGGCCTTTATAGTGACCCTGATGTAGAGTTGGTGCTTATTAATAGCTGCAACTATCATCCGCCTGTAATTCCCAATAACCGGGAGTCATGTGGTTTTTTTAATAATTATGGCTTTGATTTAGGCTCTATTGAATACGATGCTGCCGTACTTAACTGGGCAGTGGAGAATTTGGTCACCACAAATAAAATGAGACTGCATGGTCACTCCCGTGGTGGAGCGGTGGTGTTGGAAGCGCTCAAGCAAAACCCCAGTTTACATCGCGAGAGCGAGGTCGTGTTAGAGGCACCAGTACTTCCGCAAGGTAAAGGCTACCCTGCACTGGAGGCAGCTTTCGGCACTATTGGTTTATACTTGTTGCCTTTAATCGTGCCGCTGATAAAGCGCATTCCTGCTGGCCTTTATTTGCCGATTTTGTATCGACCAATGAATGAGCGTAAAAAGACGCTGTTGCCGGGTCTGTTCTATAATCCGAAAAATTACCGAACCATTGTGGAAAATATTCATTCTCTGGAACAATGGATGGAACAAAATGATTTCTCGATTTATCAGAATGTAAAAAATGGAGTGATCTTAATTGCTGAAAAAGACACCGTATTAGATAGAAAATCTATGTTGGCGAGTGCTCATAAAGCGGGGGATGGTGTCAGTGTTATTGAAACTAAAAATACAAGCCATTTTGTGAGTTTGGATGATCCCGCTGTTGTGCCCCTTATATCGAAAAGCAATGATATAAAGGGCAGTCCTAAAAGTGTGGTTTTTTCGCGATAGCCGCGTTAGTTCCGTACTCGAACCCCCATGTATGCCTTATACATGGGGGTTCTCTGCGTGGTACTTCCTTACTTTTACGAAAAAAGCACTATTTTTAGAGCTGCCATAAAACTAAAGCAGCCTGTTTGATTTTATCCATTGAGGTTGCGCTTCCCCCTGTGTCAGGCTAGTTGTCGGGAATAAGGCAGCTCTAAGCGCAGTCTGAACTCTTACAGATTTCGCGGAGGTGTTACTATTAATTGATATAAATGTTTTTGCTTTTAAGTAATTCTTTTACTCTCGTTAGCAAGGCTTGTATTTTAATAGGTTTTATTAACTGTTCAGCGTGAAGGTGGTGATCGCCATTATCGTCGGAGTGCTCGTTATCAAAGCCACTCATTAGCTGGACAATAATATTTGGATTATATTCTTGAATATTTTTTGCCAATTGGTAACCATTTGTTTCTGGCATAATGATGTCGCTCAGTACCAAGTCTATTTTTGTGCTTTTGATGATTCTCATTGCCTCATCAGCACTTTCCGCACAATAGGTTTGATAACCTTGCTTTTTCAGCACTTCATTTATGAGCTCAAGTAATGCTATCTCATCGTCAACGATTAAAATAGACCCATTACCTGATACGTTTCCATTCGCTTCGGATGACTTGTTTTTTTCCATGCTGGTGCCGCTTGACTGTGCCTCTGGAAAGTAAAGGGAGAAACGGGAGCCATAACCCAGCTCGGAATATACTTTAATTGCGCCATGACTTCTCGCCATAAACCCATAGACCTGGCTGAGACCTAGTCCCGTCCCTTCTTCACCTTTGGTGGAAAAAAAGGGATCAAAGATTTTATTTTGTATTTCTTTGTCCATGCCGATTCCGGTATCGGAAATGCTCAATACTACGTAGCGCCCAGTTGTAAGGCTAAGAGGTGTGGCATCTTGCTCGCTCAAGTCCTGTGTGCGAGTTTTTATGGTAAGGCGTCCTCCGTCAGGCATGGCATGCATGGCATTAATACAAAGATTTAGAATGGAGTCTTCCATGTCGCCTAAGTTAACATTGGTGACCTTAATATTTTCATCCAAATCAAGTTTCAGTTGCACGCGGGCAGTCAGGGTTTTTTCCAGCATTTCCTGCTGGCTTTTTAACAGTTTGTTGAGGTTAACGGGCTCAGAGTGAGAGGGTTTTTGCCGCGAGTAAGAGAGTAGCTTTTGAGTGAGCATTGCACCACGTTCTGCGGCATGCTGTATTTGTTGAAGAAAGCCCAACTGTTTGGGTTTGTCAGACAAGGACGGCTCTAATAATTCACCGTAGCCGAGAATAACCCCCAGCATATTATTGTAATCATGGGCAATCCCTCCGGTTAATTTCCCTAGAGCATCCATTTTCTGACTGCGTTGTAGCATTTCTTGTTGTTGTTTTCTGCTTGTTAGGTCTTGGCCTGAGCCAACAAAATTTCGTTGGCCATCAGAGGTTATTGGAAGTTCGACGACGGTAAGATGAAAGGGAAATACTTCGCCACTTTTTCTTTTGGCAGTGAGCTCCCTTCCTCTGCCAATGATGGTAGATTTTGATGTTCTATCGTAATTATCCATGTAACTATCATGTGCAGTGGCATGATTTTCTTCCATGAGAATATTTACTTTTTGACCGATTATTTCCTGCGCGCTGTAGCCAAATATTTTTTGGGCTGAGGCATTAAAGTGTTGGATAATTCCGGTCTGGTCAATAATGATGACTGCATCTGCCAGATTGTTTAAGGTCATAGATTGTATAGCTTGCTCTTCCTTGAGCTTTTTCTCAGCCAATTTTCGGCTGGAAATATCGCGCCCCTCCCATACTAATAAATTTATATCTCCTGCATCGTCTTTAATGGGGTGTAATCCAAATTCTATCCAGATGGGGCCATCAAGGGTTTGCATTTGTATGTCTTGATAAATTTGTAAACCTTTCGCTGCAGAAAAGCAGGCTTCTTTAACACGCTGCTGAATTTTTTTGTCGTAGTTAAACCAGAAGCTATCCCACAGGCGCTGATTCAATACACTTTTATGGTTCAAGCCAGAGAGGGTGAGAGGTTTTTTATTGATAAAGGTTATCGAGCCTTCTGGGCTTAGGGTGGCAACCATACTATGCATATCCCCCATAACTTGCTGGAGTCTATTGTGGTTTTCGGAAATCTCTTTGCGTAATCGATAAGCTTCGGTGACGTCATTAAATACCAAAACCATGCCCAAAATTATATCATCACCATTTCTGATGGGTGCGGCAGAGTCGGCAATTTGAAATTCTTGCCCATCTTTTGCAATTAAGGTTGTATGGTTACTGAGGTAAACGGTTTGGCCGGTAGAGAGAACTTTGTCCACAGGGTTTAACATCGGTTCGCGAGTGGTAGCATCAACGATATTAAAAATTTTGCGTACGGGTTTTCCTTTTGCTTGGGCAATTAGCCAGCCGGTGAGTCTTTCCGCAGCAGGGTTTAGGCGAGTAATATTTCCAGATGAGTCCGTGACGATGACGCCATCACCGATACTGTTTAAAGTATGGCAAGGTTTTGCTCACGTTGTATTAAGGCGCTTTGGGTATCACGAAGACTGCTGATCAGTTGGCTATTATCCAAGGCGATGGCCGCCTGGGTGGTGAGCACCTGTAGCAGCGGCACTTGTTCTTTACTGAATACACCGGGAATAAGAGAGTTTTCAAGGTAGATCAAACCGAGAGTGCGTTCTTGGATAATCAACGGTAATGCGAGTACCGATTTAAGCTGATAATGCTGAACCGTTTTGCTGTGATAAAAGTCGCCAAAACGGGCTGCATTTTCGAGTACCACCGGGGACTTGCTTCGTATGGCGTAACGAGCGATTTCTATACACAGATTTTCTGTTGTATTGATTTCTTGATTAACGCGAGAGGTTTCAAGCGTCGCGTTTTTTCGCCCGCGCGCACGTACCGTGAGTTTGTCGTTTTCCTCGATAACGATATATCCATTTTTAGCACCGACACGGGCCATAATGGACGATAAGATTTTAAGAAGCAGGGGGTCGTAGTCGCGCTCTTTCATAATATCTTGCGTGGCATCAATCAGGAAAGCGCTATCGAGGGTGCGGTCCAGCAGTGTGTCGGCGAATGAATTACTGGGTTCAGCCGCTATATCAGTACCGAGATAGGGTGATGGCGTTACGTTAAAACGTTCGCACAAGACATCCACAAAAAGCTCTGCATGGCATTTTTTGTAAAGAGAGATTGCCTCGTTTATATAAAATTTACTGCTATGGTGCTTGTTTAATTCCAGCACCGTTCCCAAGCTCTGATAGAGGTAAGCTTCGTGGAAGTGGTTGCCTTGTTCGTGGTTAATGTCGATTGCCTGCCAATAAATACGGCGTATTTCATCAAGGTTATTAGTATGGAGAGCCATTTTTTCTGCTCTCATTAGGGCAAGGTAGGGCTTCATAATGGGCCCGTTCTCAGCCCATAAGCTTACTTGTTCTAACTGCGCATCGGCATCCGGATTGTTGTCGGTGTGTAGGCCTGCAAGGTAGCGATAAACCACCCATAGGCGTTCGATAAGTGTCTCTGGTATTGCGGCCAGAAATGGTTGGGCATTTTTTAAGTATTGCTCTGATTCTTCAGCATTTCCTGCATAATAGGAAAGCATAGCGCGGTAAATGTAGTAGTTGCACATAGCAGCCAAATGCTGCTCATCATGCCATTGGTGCAGTTTCTGCTTAACACTTTCTTGATACTGGGTTGATAGAGGCTCTCCCCAAAGGGGTTTTAGTGCTAACTCTATAGCGCGGCAAATTTCCAAAGGTAAGGCGATATTGAATTTCTCACAATACTCTAAACCTTCTTGAATCTGATGTTTGAGTTCTTTTATATCCTCGCCTTTGCTTAGCTGATACCAAATCAAAGGTATGTAGGAGAGACCCGTAAAGTTGAGTTCGCCCGCGCGTAATCCATGCTTAATATTGCTACGACACAGCCCTTGAAGTTCGGTGAGTGAACGTGTGTGGTGCATGGTTACCCACAAGCCTTGAGTCATCGCTCGGATGGAGCAGGGTGCACTGGGCGTTTTTAGCGCCTCCTCGAGAACCAATGAGTCGTATTGATGAGATAGATTAATATTTTTTTGAAGTTGAAAGAAAACCCCCACAGTGCCGAGGGCAGAGGTGGTGGAGGCGTTTTTACCAAACTTAAGTGCAAGCGTTAACGCACGCATGCTTGCAAGGAAGTAAAGTTGCATACGCCCTGTAAGGTAGGCCACAGAAAGCAGCTCAGAGCCGAGGTTTAGTTCCAGCAATACCTTCCGGTCAGTTGCTGTTGGTAAATTGCGATACCTGTTTAGGCATTCATCGTGTTGTAGTGTCGCTAAATGACGCGCTATTTCATTCTCTATTGCCGGTTCATTTTCAGGGAGAGGGTTGCCAAGTAGTGCGTAGCATTTTTTTCCCAGTGAAATGCTGTCCTCTGGTTTTCCAAGTGAGGCGGTGACCGTTATTTGTTCAAGCAAGTAGTCAGATTTATCAAGGTCACTTTTGGCGTGCTTTAATGCACTATCCAAAATAGTGTTTGATCGAGCTTGTTCCCCCACAAGCAATGCAGACTGGGCGAGATTTTTATACAGTGAAAGCATAAAGTCGTAATGTTTTAACCAGCTCTCTTCTTTGCAAAGAGCGGCACTTTCTGATAAATAATAATCCGCTGTACTGTGCGAAAGAGTTTGTAAAGCAGCTTCACCAGCTAAAAAATTAAAACGTGCCTCTTCAAAAACTTCAATATCACTTGAGCCTTGGCATCGTCCTTTTTTTAAGTGCTCAGCAATAGAGTAGAGTTGCTTTCCTCGTTCGCTACCATGTGCAATATTTTCAGTTTCTTCTCGTTGTTTGATAAATAATTGCGCAATTTTATTATGGATGTGTTTTTCCAAATCTGGGTTGAATAAGGTCGCTGCGGCCATCTGGAGTTGATCATGAAAGAAATAAAGTTCAGATTGATCTTTCAATAATATGCGCTGGGAAAAAATGCCTGACAGTTGTTGTAACAGTTCGCTGAGAGATATCTGAAGTAGCTCTGACAAGTGGCTGGCTTTAAAACGAGCCCCCAAAAGAGCGGCGTGTACTAATATGTTTTGAGCTTCGGGGGGGAGGAGAGATAATTTTTCGGTAAATAAAATCAATGCACTTTCGGGCAACTGGAACTTAGCCAGTGCGGAATCTTTCCAATGCCAGATGCCGTCATCGCTGTTATAAATCCCGCCTCGTTGGTGTAACCAACGCAAACTTTCGCTGATTAAAAGAGGGTTTCCACCTGATGTGGTGTAGATAGATTCGGTAACATCCATCGTGTTTGACGGTTCGCTATTGAGCATGTAGGCCGTTATTTCATTGGCCGTGATTTTATTTAGCTCTGTTAGATTAATGTCCAGAAAGGGGGAGTTGTTCTTATTTAATAAACGCTTGTAGAGGCTGATACGGTGACGGGCATCCACTTCATTGCTGCGAAAGGCGAGAATAAACAGAATATAGGGGTGATCTTTGGGCTTGGAAATAATGAGCTCAAGAAGATCAAGTGTGGCATCATCACACCACTGTAAGTCATCCACAAACAATACAAGTGGGTGCTCTCTTTTTGCCAGGACAGTGAGAAAACGGCAAAATAAATCATTAAAACGATTGCGTGCCTCTATCGGGGGTAGCGGCGTAATATCGGGTTGAGGGCCAATCAGTAATGTTAATTCAGGAATCACGGCAGTCAGCAACTGGCCATTAATACCAAGAATATCTAGGATTTTGCTCTTCCAGGCTGCGAGCTGTTCACTGCTTTCAGTGAGGATTTGACGAATCAGTTTCCCAATCGCCTGGGTAATGGTGTCGTAGGGTTGATGCTGTGAGAATTGATTGTATTTACCCGATGCAAACAATCCGTGCTGCATCAAAATGGGAACCTCGAGTTCTTGTACTAAACGTGATTTTCCGATGCCGGTTAAACCATAGATATAGGCGACACCGAGCTGGCCATTGCACACCTGTTGATAGAGTTCGAGTAATTGTTGTTTTTCCTGCTCTCGCCCCAGCAAGATAGTCGGCGGTGCTATTTCATTGCTCACATCGTGACGTTTTAGGGGAAATGCAGATGTCTGGTGCTGGGATAATCTTTCGAGGCTGTTTAACAGGTCTTTCTTTAGCCCTATGGCGGTTTGGTAACGTCTTTCAGGCTGTTTTTCTAGCAGGCAGGCAATGATGTTGCTGAGCGATACCGGGCACTCTGCTTGAAGTTTGTTGAGGGCTGATGGTGTTTCAGCGAGATGGGAATGCACGATGTTTAGTGGGTCATCAGATGGAAAAGGGGGTTCCCCTGCTATGCAGTGATAAAGCACACAGCCTAGAGAATAGAGATCGCTTCGATGGTCAACCTCCAGCCGTACTCGGCTACTTTGTTCCGGTGACTGGTAGGGGAGTGATTCGTTGCAATAGAGAGGGTTATTAATTAACCGACTAAGCTGGTTGGGTGCAATAATTCCCACGTCATCTAATAGTGCAGTGCTGATGGGGTTTTGTGAAAAGAGGATGTTACTGGGTTTAATACCCCTGTGAACCCACGTTTTTACATGTCGGTTTTCTAGCTGCTGGCAGAGAGAAATACCTAATTCAAGGGTTTTCTTGGGCGAGAGCTGTTTTTCCGCCTTAAGATATTCCCCAAGGGTTTGTTGCTCGCTAAAGGGGGACTTAAGTAAAACAGAGTTGCTGTTTTCATGAATTTCTGGAAGCTGAAGGTCGTCTATATCTAGCTGTTCCAGATAAGAAAGCTGCTGACGAAGATGGTCAAGCAGTGCAGTATCAAAAAACTGTGATTTAATGACTTTTAGACGGTAGAGAACCTTGCTGTTTGAAGGGTGGTAAGCAATATAAGTATCGGCGCTAATGCTAGAGCCTAGTTTTTCTTTGAAGACAAAATCCATTTTACCATTTCTCCGATATTCGCTCTAAGCTACCTGAGTAGGAGGTCTAAGTACAAGTGAAAAACTGCCAAAGTGTCGCCTAGTGATTCGTTGAAAGCCCTTTGGATGAACTTAAAATACGCACTTTTTGCGTATTTTAAGTGAGGGTTTTTCGCCTTGGCTGTTGTGGTGTTACATGGCGGCGATTATTGTTTTTGGCAAGACCTCAGCTCACGCTCAAATTTGAACGCAATCTGGACTTTTACCGAGTTCGCTGAGGTGTTACTGTTTTTGTAGCTATTCAGCTTACTCTGCAAGCTGAATAGCTATTTGTTTTACGAGGTGATCTCTGTGTTCTTTTTATCGCCAATTCGACTTTCTGTTCCAGTAAGGATTTTTTTGATGTTTTCGTGGTGCCTGAGAATCAAACAGATACTTATTGCTGCAATCGGGTAGAAAACCTGCTCTAGGTATAAGTAGACGATCAAGGGTGCTAGCGCCCAGCTAATCAGTGCTGATAATGAAGACATTCGACTAAGTATAGCTACGATAAGCCAAATCAACATCACCGCTAAACCAATCGGCCAGGAAAGTGTTGTGATAACGCCTAATGCCGTGGCAACACCCTTGCCACCTTCAAAATTAAAATAAATGGGGAAGAGGTGGCCAAGAAATGCGCAAAAACCCATCATGGCAAGAATATAATCATCCTTTAATAACCACC
>JAESUE010000133.1 GCA_016763235.1 Pseudomonadales bacterium | reverse complement strand
TATAAATGATTATTTTTTAACGCTGTTATGCACGAATTTGAGCGTGAGCTGAGGTGTTACGCTCCTATTATCAATTGATTAACGGGGACTATGCACCATCCCCTAAAAACCGCCTTTTGTTTGGCAGGTAGGGATAAATAGCTTAATTTTACTTCGGGGGTTTTGGCGGCACAGTACCGCCACCGGAAGACTTTGCTTTACTGCAGCAATAAAACCACCACATCAGAACACTGATTACCGCTCCTATGGAAAAAAACAGGAGTTGGGTTTTCCAGCTTAGCTGAGGGTTTATTAATACAATGACTCCCACTACACTTGCAGCAAGGCCAAACCATAAAAAAAATGCGGCACTGAAATATACTTCCACAATGAGAAGAAGCATCGCCAAGACAAACCAGTCCCAGCAGTTCAGGTTATTCAGATATTCCAATATGGTGGCCAATTTTTTCCTTTCTCTTATGGTAACGACTCAGCTCACGCTCAAATTCGTGCAAAACCGCGCTGTAGACCCGCCTAACGTGATCACTTTTCAACCAGGCCTGTGTGTATAAATACGAAACAGGCCGCCATCAATCATGAATGGAAAACGCCGGTGCGACCCGCATGACTTCCTCTATGCTGGTCAGGCCTGCGGCAACTTTTTGCGCACCACTGAGCCGAAGAGATAACATGCCTTCTTTATAGGCCTGTTTACGCAGGTTCACAATATTACAGTTTTGACTGATTTGCCGCTTAAAAGTTTCTGTAAAGGGCAGGATTTCGTAGATGCCCGAGCGGCCTAAATATCCGGTTTCCCGGCATTCGATACATCCTTGGGCGCAAAAGACTTTTTCAGGTGGTGCTGATTTCCATGGATGGGTTAACCCTGCCCAAGCCTCCTGATTAAGGGGGCTCTCTTGCTTGCAGTGGGGGCAAAATGTCCGCACTAATCGTTGCGCCATAATGCCAAGCACCGTCGATGCTACCAAGTAGGGCTGCACGCCTAAGTCAATCAGCCGTGTTACTGCCGCAGCGGCGTCATTGGTATGCAAGGTGGAAATCACCAAATGCCCGGTCAAAGCGGCCTGAATGGCCATGTTGGCCGTTTCCAAATCCCGAATTTCTCCCACCATGATAATGTCTGGATCTTGCCGCATCAAGGCGCGAAGCCCTGAGGAAAAGTCCAAGTCGATATTATTTTGCACCTGCATCTGGTTAAAGCTTGGCTGCACCATTTCTATGGGGTCTTCAACGGTACAAACATTCACTTCTGGGGTGGCCAGTTGTTTCAAGGTGGAATAAAGCGTTGTGGTTTTTCCCGAGCCTGTTGGCCCTGTCACCAACACAATACCACTCGACTGGTGTACCAGTTTTTGCCACTTTTGATAGTCATCACGGCTCAGGCCCATCTCTTGGTAACTTCGTAACAGCACATCGGGGTCAAAAATACGCATCACTAACCTTTCACCAAAGGCCGTAGGCAGTGTCGCCAAGCGTATCTCTACTTCGATGCCGGCTGGAGTGCGTGTTTTTATACGACCATCCTGAGGCCGTCGTTTTTCAGCAACGTTCATACGTCCCAAAATTTTAATCCGGCTGGACACTGCTGTCATAACGTTAACGGGGAATTCATTCACATCATGAAGCACGCCATCTATACGAAAACGGACACGACCACTATCGCGCCGTGGCTCAAGATGAATGTCGCTGGCCCTCTGCTCGAAAGCATATTGCAACAGCCAATCGACAATGCTGACGACATGTTGATCATTCGCTTCAAGGGAGCTGAGCTTCCCCAGCTCTAACAGCTGTTCAAAATTCGCCGCACCCGATGCGCCCGCCTGATCATTTTTATGGGCGCCACTCACTGAGCGCGCGAGGTTATAGAATTCTACGCTATAGCGCGCGTATTCCTCAGGGTTTAACACAACGCGGCGAATACCCTTGCCCTTGAGGGTTTGCTTTAAATCAGGCTCCCAAGCCTGAAGAAAGGGTTGCGTGCTGCCAACCACGACAAAGTCAGGCCCTACTTCCACCGCAAGTATTTGATGCCGCTGGGCAAAGGCGTAGGACATCACCTCCGTGGTGGCAGTAATGTTCACCTTTAGAGGGTCAATTTGAAACTCAGGCTGACCAGCCTTCGTAGATAACCAGCTTGTCAGCACTTTAGCGCTCAGACTTGTACCCTTGCTGCTTAAATTATCAACATTTAGTTTTGCGATCACCTGAATAGGATGAAGCTTGTCATCTCTCAGGTCTCCCTGAGACGCTCTGCACAAAATAGCATCCTCATCACTAATGATATTTTCACGCAGCAATCGATCGAGCAACCAGGGCAACTCGATACGCATATCCGTGGGAAATAACTCTGTAGCCTGGGCCATCTATGGCGCATCCTTTCAATACTGTCTGCGAGAACACCTATACAGCAAGGTTCTCAAAAACCGTTTAATATAAATAAAAGTGGTCACTATTCAGCAAGCGCTGTAACTGTTCAGATTGCGTTCAAATTTGAGCGTGAGCTGAATAGTTACAAACAAAAATTACAGCATTTGTATTGCATATTTGCACCCATATACTTATTCTTATAAGAAATATGCTTATAACTATAGACACCAGGATCGCGCCATGAACGATGAAATGAGCTTCCAGCAAAAATCCCTCTTCCAGCAGGGATATCAAAGCTACACATCCGAACAACTGAAGCAAATGGAATGGGGTTTACGCTTTACGCCTGCCGCATGCACCTCGCTCACTATTCTTGCCCTGATTATGCAATGGCCCCTGCTGGCCTTTGTGGTTTCAGGCTTGGGAATCTGGGCGTTTTACTTCCCCTCCGCGCACCCTATGGATCTGATTTACAACCATGTTATCCGTAAAGCATTCGGCGCTGTAGCGCTTCCTCCTAACCCCTTGCAACGGCGTATGGCATGCTTATCTGCCGGCATATTAAACTTTGCCATTGGCGTACTGTTCCTCGCCAGCATGGCCAACGCTGCCTATGCCGTTGGCCTGATGCTCGTTACCTTGCAGCTTATTGTTATCACCAGCCACTTTTGTGCTTTATCTTGGATGTATGAAGGTATCATGCGTCTACTTGGGCGCTGGGAAGTTCCTATCAGCGCGGAGGAAACTAAAAAGCTCCTGGCCACCGGCGCTCAGATCATTGATGTACGATCTGCACTAGAATTTTCAAAGGGACACTTAGAGAATGCCTTAAATATCCCCGTTGATG
>JAESUE010000132.1 GCA_016763235.1 Pseudomonadales bacterium | reverse complement strand
ATGGTGTAGGTAAAACTGTCGCTGCCGTTATAGTTCTCGTTAGGGGTATAAATGTACGTGCCATCGGCATTCACCGTGACCACGCCATTACTCGGCCCAGTATTCAAACTCCAGGTATTCCCGCCATCACCACTGGCTGTATCATTGGTGCTTAAGTTACCACTGAGCGCCGTATCTTCTGCGGTGCTTGCGCTGTCATTCACGGCAACAGGCAGGTCATCAACAGCGTTAACGGTAATGGCAACGGTGTCGTAATCCATGACCGAATTGCCGTCAGTGCTGGCGACGCTGAGTGTATCGCTGCCGTTAAAGTTGGCATCACCTTGGTAACTTAAAGATGAGAGAGTGGTATTAATATCCGCCTGCGTGCCCGATAAGGTGAGTGTATTGCTGCCGTTCACTCCGGATAAAATGGTGGCTCCGCTTAAGGTCACATTTAAGCCGCCGTTGTTCACCGTTAGCTGTACGGTGGATAAATCTCCATCCGCATCATTAACGCTGATTCCGCCAATCACTAACGCGGTATCTTCATTGATACTCTGTGCGCCAGGAACCGTATTAATCGGGGCATCATTCACCGCATTTACGGTAATATTGCTGCTAAAGCTTGCTGTGCTGAGTGCTGTCGTACCGCCCGTGTCGGCTTCTAGGTACTCGATTTTGAAATTATCGATGGTGAGATAGTTACTGCTACCGGAACTATCCATCACAACAAATCGTACTTGCGTATTCGCAGAGGTGTAGCCGCTAATATCGTAACTTTGGCTGCCAGCACCCCGGTTATTTTTATCAAACGTAAACAATGTATCGTAATTCGCACCACCGTCGCCCGACACTTCTACCGCAATCTGTTTGTTACCAATACCAAAAAAAGGATTGAGGTCGTTTTGAAAACTGAAGCTCAGCGTGGCAGAAACCGCAGAACTCAAATCAGCTTGTCGGCTGACCTCATCGCCGACGGTTCCCGCGTTCAACTGCAAGGCATTCCCGGTCACCGTGAAGTCACCCGCTGCGGGGTTTGCGTCATCCCCAATTTCAACCCAGTCGGATGTCCAATTAACGGCGCTGGCGGGGAAGTCATTGGGATTGCTATAAGCTGTCGTGTCAAATTTATCCAGCAAGGTTTCGGTGACTGTTAGATTTACAATAGCGCCGTCGTCTGGGGCACCATCAACTAATGGGCTACTTTGATCCCAGGCATGGAAGGTAATACCGTTGCTCACGACCCCATTAAAGTCAGCATCCGGCACAAAACGCAGCGCATTATCTGCATCACCCGCAAGCAATAATGCATTTTCATAATCTGTATTGGCAGGAATAACTTGCCAGGTACTGCCATCGGTGGTGTATTCCCAGCTGCCGTTGCTGTTATCCATTGATACAATTGCAAGGCCTTCTGTTCCAATTCCATCCGCATCGGTGATTTGCCCATTGATTAAACTGGAGACCAATGTGCCGCTATTACTGGTGTCATCCTCATTAATATCATTTAAATCGTTGGCACCCACTAACACAGGCGCGGCATTAACCAGCACTTCATCATAACTCTGCTGCAAGTCGATACTGACAGCGAGTTCGGTTTCTATGCTGCCTGTGGAATATTCCAGCTGCCAATCACCACCCAGCGCTGCGCTACCCGTTAAATCATCGGAGGCGGCCACATCAGTGCCAGTGAGTTCGGCAAGGGTATCAACAAACAGCATACCCTCTGCGGTAGAAGCCAGGTCACAGCCATAAATCAATAAATCTGCGTCGTCACTAAAGGCATTTTGCCAAGCACTGAGTTGCTCGCTTTGGGATTCCAGATCAAGCAGGTCGATGCTGTCACTGCCGAGTGCAATTTCACCGGCATCGCCGTGGCTGATGATGTGCAGGGCATCGAGGTTTGAATAAGTAGAAAGCAAGGCGCTAAGCTGTTCCAAACCATCTTGTTCGGAATTAAGCAGCACCACTTCAATTTGTCGGTTTTCATCCGATTGGGCGAGAATATCATCAATGAACAGCTGGTAATCAGGGGTTGCGGTATCCACCACCACCAGCTCATAGCTAATATTGTCATCGTTGGTATTGGTAGAAATTGGCGCGATGGCATCGGCTTCTGCCGTGCTGTCGTTTTCTGAGGGTGCGACTGGCTGGGTCGCGTCACTTTCACTAAAATCCCAGTTATTCAGCGCATCGTTTACTGCGCTATCATAACCATCATCATTGGCGGGGCCGTCCAGCACGCCGCCAAATATATCCGCTGAAAACAGGGTTCTGCTTTCAAGGGATTCAATGACCGCCGCTGACTGTTTCTTCCGTGGTTTTTTTTTCTTATTTCTTTTAATCATTCGAATGCCATGACTCACTAGCATGACCAATTCTGGGGTGATTATCGGCCAATTTCTGGGATGGCTCTTCTATTTCTTCCTCATGTAAAAAACTCAACTGGCAGCGTAAGCCTGCGGGAATTGTATTATCAGGATTTTCCAAACTTAAACGCACACCGAAGGTGCCACTGGCCGTATCCGCCACAGTATCCACTCGCTCAACGGTGGCCACATAGTCGTCTGCACCAGAAAACAACGAGCTGACTTCTGCTTTCATGCCGCGTTTCACTTTACCAAGATGCACCACGGGGATAATCACTTCTACATGCAAAGGGTTCAATTTAGCAACACGTAGCAGAGGCTCATCATCCACATATTCACCCGCCGCTTTAAATCGGTCCATCACTACACCGTCGAAGGGGCTACGAATAGTGCGCTGATTCAATACCGCGCGTGCACGTTGATATTGCAGTTCAGCGATGCGTTTGTTGTCTTTTTCCTGCTGCACTTGGAGTTTGGCAACGCGGGTTTCGGTTTTCAACTGGTCCATTTCCTGAACGGAGATGGCTGATTTTTTAAACAGTTCTTGATTACGCTTCTGGGTCAGATCACCAAAGGCAGCCGTTTCTTTACGCAGATTGATGGCCGTATTCATTTTCGCCCGAGCCTTGGCCAGCTCGGCTGCGGCCAACTCAACACCGTTATTCATTTTGACCAGCACATCACCCTTTTTGATGAAGTCACTACGGTCGGCCAGAATGCGTTGCACCACACCGGGAAGGGCGACACCCACATCCACGATTTCACTGGGTTCGATCACGCAATCCAACTCTGGAATGGTATCTATACCACGAATTATTTTGCCATCACTCTCTCCACTCGCCTGTGCGTTTAACAAAGGGAATACCGTAAGCAAAAGTACAACAACAGTTTTGAAAGATAATTTAGTCATACTTCAAGGCTAGCAGTTATGAAAAACTACAGTGCTTCAAGGTACAAAATGGTGCTATCTGATACATAAATATACACTTTGCACGCGTTATTCTAATCCCTTGTTTCATGCCAACAACAAATCAAACAAACAAGTATCGTCACTATTTAGCGAACTCTGTAAGAGTTCAGATTGCGTTCAAATTTGAGCAGAACAAGGCAAGAAATGTGAGTTTATAAGTATAAATAATCATTTCTTAACGCCGTTATGCGCGAATTTGGACGTGAGCTGAATAGTTACATCAAACGTTGATTAGATGAGCAGTAAGAGTCCTAATGAGCGCCCTGTGTCAGGCTCACAGGGGGCAGGTGAGGGTTTACAATGCATAAACGTCAAACTTTTCGTACCGGACCTGGGTATTGTGCTACCAAGGCATCGGCTGTTAACAAGGTGATTCCCTCGACCGTTGCCTGAGCAACAAGAATGCGATCAAAGGGATCTTTGTGGATTGGTGGCAAGCAATCAATAGCAACTGCGTGCTCACTACCGATAGGTAATTCGCTATAGCCGTTATCCAGCAATCCTCGGCGCAGCAAACGGGCATCTACTTGAAAATCATCACGCCCTAGCCCGCTGTTGATGGCTATTTCCCAGAGGCTAGCAGCGCTGAAAAACAACTCGTTATCCTGTGCGCTGATTAAGGTAAGAGCATCTTCAGATAAGCGATCTGGCTCTCCGGCCGCCCATAGTAGTAGATGTGTGTCCAGTAACAGTTTCACTCGTCACCACTGAAAAGCTGTTCAATTTCAACATTACCTATTTGGTCGAAATCATCAGGTACGGTGATTTGTCCTGCCATGAAACCTAGCCTCTTTAACTGTCCGGCCTCTGGCGCATTCAATGCAACAACCTTGACCAGCGGCTTGCCTGCTTTGGCAATTACAAATGGTTCCCCGTTGACGACCTGTTCTATGAGGCGAGATAAATGCGTCTTAGCTTCGTGGATATTTACGGTTTGCATTAAGAATAACCTATAAGCTTAGTTTGTTTGACTTAGTTCATCTTGCTTTAAGGCGAGCGTGCCTGCAAGGCAGTCAAATCAT
>JAESUE010000131.1 GCA_016763235.1 Pseudomonadales bacterium | reverse complement strand
TATTGCCGACACCCACCACAACAACATTTTTATCACGTAGATCATGAGGCTCAAAAGGCGTTAGATATTGGTGGGAATGAATTTCGATACCGTCAAATTGACCATCAAATTTAGGCGTTGGCCAACGCGGTGACCAATGATGCCCATTACACACAAACAGCATGTCAAAGTAGTGCGTTTCACCCTCTTTTAACTCAACTCGCCAGATTTTTTCTTCTGTTAGTTCTGCATTCACGACCTCGGTATTAAATGTAATGCATTCTCTAAGATTGCAGTAATCGACATATTGATTAAGATATTCGTAAATGTCGCTGTGATGTAAATAATCGGGCGCATTATCTGGAAGTGGAAACTCATCGAACTGAAGAATGGTTTTAGAGGTGTCAATGTGAAGAGATTGGTAGCAAGAGGACATGCCGTTGGGGTTTTTGTAATACCAGTTTCCACCGATATTATCGCTCATCTCATACCAGTCGAACTGAATATTATTCTTCTGTAACATGCGTGCGGTAGTGATGCCGCTAGAACCGGCTCCGATAATACAGGCCTTATGGTTTTTCATACGCTCATCCCTGTTTCTTAATGATTCCGTATCGTAACTATACCGCCACGGGGTTATTCAGCACTTCCTGCGCTTGTTAACATTCAGTCATGCCTTAAACAATGACTTTACGTCAATCCTTATCCGCTTATAACACAGGAAAACAGACCAAGTAATTGATCTTAGGCGTCATGCCGTCACCTGGTTACAGCTCAAACCCTCATCTATCGAAAACTATACTGCATATCGAACACCAACCTTGGGCTGTCCTCCACGGCGTTATTGAGCTCAGAAGAAGAAAAGTCACTGTACACCGGTAGCGCAATCTGAATATTTCCTTTCAATTTACTATAAGACATCTGTAATCCAATACCGATATCTGCCAGCTTTGCGGTGGAATCCTCAACATCATTGGCTAAACTTTTTGCTCGGCCATAGGCAACATCAGAAAATACGAATGGGCTGAGCACATCTTTAAGGTTTATATCCCCAATATGAAAATCAAAGCTTTTCGGGGCATTCAGCAGCCAATCCAAACCCAGCACAAGGCCATCATCACCCGAAAACTGGCTTACCGGAAACGCCCTTGCCTGCGTTGGCCCGCCTAATGAAAATTGGCTAATCGAAGAAAGTGCCGACCCAGAAACCTGCATTTGCACATGACTAATTACACGGGTGTTTTTTTCGAAATAAGACGGCTGCCAAAAAGTGAGGAAAGTATAATCCCCCCCAAGGCTCCAGTAACGTTGATCTTGCCCTGCTTCCGCCCCCAATAAAAACTCACCCGTGGTTATTTTAATGGAACCTTGGTGCAATATTCTGCGTGTTTCTTGTAACACATCAAAATTAAATCTGACAATGGTATTCCGAACTTCATCATCCAAGCCAATATCCCCAGCGGTGGGAAATATTCCAAGTCGTATTTTTGATGCAATTTCTTCCTGCGTTAATGAGATGGAATAATTTTTCTTCCGACTTCGCTTCAATTTATAGGTGGCAGTGACATCCTGTAAAAATGTTTCACCTTCTATTTGAAGAGTATTTACTGACTCGGAATTCCCCGGCCCAAGAGAAAATTCGTTACTTGATGCGCCTGCCTCTAAACGCAAGCGTGGGCTAAATACATTCAAGCCATAGCGCACTTGACCATACGTAGTATTATTAGGGCTCATGGCAAGCAACCCTGCAAAACGCAGCTGATCAGCGAACCCCAGCGGGTTGTGCAAAAGACCCTCGGCGTAAAGGCGATATTCCCCCGTTTGCTCCGAGCCATGATTATCCAAACGCACATTCACGTCATAGCGTTTTTCAGATCGGGAATTAACACTTAGTTTCGTATCGCCTACCTGCTCACCCGGTTCAAAGAAACCCTGTACATTAATACCTGGGAAATCATTAATCAAAAAAAGTGCTTCTTCTATTTGACTACTGAGCACCGGTTTACCCAAAAAAGATTTAAATACCGAAGCAATCTTTTTGTCTTTATACAGTTTATTATTATTGACCGACACATCGCCCAGCTCACCCAAAAGCAAAGTGAGAGAAACAACACCATCACGGACTTTTTGTTCGGGGATATAAGCCTTGGCCAGGATAAAACCTCGCTCCCGATAATAGTGGGTAATTCTATCAGCGATGGTTTCTATCATTCCCAGAGTAATGCCCCGCTTTAATCGCTGCTCTCTCACTAGCCAAACCAGGCGCTGCACTTCCAGCGAAGTAACATGCTTTTCTACCGTTTCCTCTTCAATGTCCCCCAGCAGCTTTGATAATGCAGCGAGCTCTTCCAGAGTAAACCCTGACTCCAGTAGCCTTTCCTCTTCCATCATATCAAAGCGAATATTTTCCACCATTTTACTCACCTCTTGCAAGGTGATTCCCAGCTCAGGAAATTCTACAATACCCTGCAAGCGAAATTCCGAAATAGCAAGACGCGGGCCAGATTTCGGATTAGGGTTCCGCTGACGTACGGTAGGAATATCCATATCACGCAACATGGATTTTGGTTCTAATTCTGGCACCTCGGTAATATCGGGCATATCGAAAAACCCAGCATAAGACACTAAAGGCAAAGCCAACAATACAAATAAAGTAAGCCCACGGAATTTATTAAACATACGTAACAAATACATCGGTATTATCCAAAGTTTTTATGGCGTCCAATGACAAAAACAAGCGCTTACTCTTCCTCAAGCTCCTCTTCATACATCTGATCACGCGGCATACGGATGGCAATTTCGCTGCTGGCATAATTGCGCACATCAGTAAAAATTGCCGGGTTAATTTCTGCTAGAGTTTCGACCTCTACCAACTGGCCACCTGAAAGCGTATCAAGGGCATCAAAAGCACTGAACTGTAGAAGAGATCGATCATCCACAATACGCGGCTGGTTAGGGTAAAAAATAGGGTTCAAACTGGATCGCGCATTAATTAATACTGAATCTTGAATATTAATAACCAAAGGGCGATCGATGGTGCCAAAGGTACCTTGCAGGCCAAAAAATATACCTGCATAAGCCGTGATATCTGGGTTATTGGTGTCGGCATCACCCGCACCTAAAAAACTTCCTGTTTCAGTTTTTAAGAACAATGTTCCTACAGAGAAACCCGCATCGACACTGCCCGATTCAAAATAGATATCGACATCATTATTGAAGTTGATGTCACCGCTATTTTTCAAGCTTTCTAATGTCACCACGCCGGTATTTTTAATATCCACTTTTCCGCTTGTATTCTCTGCCACCAGTGTGGATGTTTGCGTTGTTAGTGCATTCACCCCGTCAGCAATACCACTATTTGCTCGCAGTTCTATACGCGGCGCTGTTAATCCAGCGCCTACTAAACTACCGCTACCTGCATTAAGGTTTAATGATTTTCCAGCACGGAGATTCGAGGCACTTAAATTATTAGCCGAAATAACCAGCGAATCATCAACCGTACTGTTTTCAATCAGCAGGTGATTAATATCATTAATGGTTGCCGAATTTGCAGCCGTTATTTGTACGGTAGAGAAATCATTATCGCCCATCAAAGAAATATTATGCCCCGCAGCAGTTAGCCTTGTCATTGCACTCACATTGATGCCGCCAAGGCCTTTTACATCACCTTGCACATCAACCGTCAGATTTTTTGTATTGATATCTCCAAGCTGGGTATCAATAACATTTTTTATCGTTACATTGCCCGAGGCGATTAAATTAAGACGCCCGCCCAGTCTATTCTCTGCATCGAGAGCGACATCACCATTCACTGCTTCTAACGTTAACTCTCCATCACTCACTAAGGGGGCGCTATCCGTAATCGATGCTGCGCGAATTGCTATAACACCCGAGTGATCGAGCTGCGCAATATTAATGGCATTGATCTCATCAATATAAACGCCCTCACTATTCACAATAAACAGATTATCAATATTCGTTCTGAGCCTTGCGTTTTCACTTCCCGCACTGCCTACCGACTCTAGGTATAAAGCAGGCGCACTGATCACAGAAGATGAGCCATTACTGATGGTTTCAGCCCTTAAAGATATTGGCCCACTTGGCATAGTAATATTTGACACAATATCAATGGTGTCATTCCCTAAACCACCCGCAACCACCAAGCTGGTTTTATTAGAATAATTCACCGTGGTCAAACCATTCATACTAAAATTACCGGTGCCTAAAGAGATAGTATCGTCTTGTTCTCCACCCATAATGCTCAATGAATTTGCAACAACGTTATCCCTTACCGTTTCAGTGCTTTCGTATATAACACGGTAGTTATTTTCGGCATGGGTATAATCCATTTTCGCGCTGCCATTTTCATTAATGGTATAAACAGCGCTATACTCACCCATGCCACCATTTATTTGTATGGTATCGCCCGTAGAATCGCTGCCTCCTGAAAACTTCACTTGCCCGCTTTCAGTGCCCGTCAAGTTCACATTTAAAATATCATTGCCGGCACCACCATCAATGCCACCCAGAACATTAGAGTCGATCAACGCACCAATGGAGCCACCCGATGCAACGTTAAAAATATCGTCTTGGTCGCCACCTTGAAGAAAGTTTAATGGTAAAAGTTCCTAGTGGTATGACAGAATCTGATTTAGCTCGTCCAGTAGTTGAAGT
>JAESUE010000130.1 GCA_016763235.1 Pseudomonadales bacterium | reverse complement strand
CTCAGTACAGCGATGCTGGCGTCAATGAAAAGGGTGCGGGAAATATCTAAGGGCTCTGTTTTTAGGAAACTGGGCCAGAATTGTTTGTCCTCTTTAGCTCTGTCAAAGGAGTGGCTGCTGTGTATGGCATCCAGATGATGATGTAGTTGAGTATGGTCTAGCTTGAGCTGCAGGCTATCTGGGTGTGCATTGGTGAGTAAAATGCGCTTCTTACCATCTGCCGCAAGTTGTTTCAAAAAAAGTTTGGTGTGGGGTCTGTATGCGATCAGGTGGCGAATATCTTGCTTTAGTTCTAGAACATTTAAGTCTAGTTCTTCGCTCCAAAAATCAAGGCAATACCAGTTTAACTTTCCGCTTTGACTAAGGTAGCGCTCCCTTAATTTTTCTTTACTGTTATCCAATGAAATATTTTGTGCAGAGGCATATTTTTCGGGCAGATAGTGAAGCCAGAAATAGTTGTCAAAATGCAAGTCGAGCAAGGTGCCATCCATATCCAGCAATACGGTATCAATATCTTGCCAGTTAACCATGTTGTTTCCTCTTTGATTGATGGCCACTGTTTTAACGAGCAGCCTCGGTGATTTTAGCAGAAGAGGCAGTCGTATGGCTAAAATCATACCGTCTCTTCTTCTATTGGGGCGGAGTTTAGAAAGACACCCCCAAGCTGCCATAAACGCTATTTCCGTTAGTTTCTTCGGTCTTTGCATACCCCAAGCGTAGATTAGCGGGGTAGTAATAAAATAATTTTGTTTCTACTACCAGCTCAGCTCCTGCGCTGTTATTAAACTCTCTCGCATTTATTCCAGGAGACCATGCAGCGCCTGATTCGGCAAACAGTTTGCCATGTATTTTTTGAATTCCTACAGGGGGAGACATGAGCGTGCGCTCGATATTTGTAAGAGGGAAGCGCCATTCGGCACTACCTAGAAATAAACGCTTGCCGCTGAGCTTGTTCAATGATTTGTCATACCCTCTTAATGGGTAATCTCGGCGGTTAAAGATGTTGCCGATATTATTGAACGGATCATTAAAATCATCGCCTAGATAATAGCGAACACTGGGTGAGGAACTTCTGGCGTGAACGGCACGTAATGCCAGGGTATGTGAGCCACTAAGCGGGAGGAACTCCCTCCAGTCAATTGTTAGGTTAATCCCCGTGTCATTACCGCCAAATTGACGAATGTTTTCCATTGCGATATAGACTTGTCTTCCTTCTGTATTGCTGATACCGCGTAAATATCGATGGCTACTATTATATAAAATAGCGGCTCCAAATAGATGGCTTTGTGATGACTCTGGTTTGATGAAAAAGGGTGTGAGTTGATCCCAAGAATTATAAATAAACTCCCCCCCCAGTAGAATACTCCACTGAGCCTCAAGCTTAGAATTTGGGAGGAGGTAGTAGGCTTCTATTTGGTCTTCATTTAAAACGAAGTCGAGTCTTTTATCAGAGAAAAAGTAAAGATTGTCATGTTCGTAGTTTAGGAATATTCGGTCGTTGTATTGATAATTAATAGTGCTATAGATTTGCTCGTATTCTGCTTCAAAAGCGATGGAGACTTCGTACTGATGCGATTGGAGTGCATCAGCCCCTAAGAAGAGGGCGCCCACAAAACTTTGGTCACTGGAAACAAAGAAATTCGGTATCCACGTCGGTGTGGTTAAAGACGACCACGGAGAGTAATTCTGTGGCGCGCCTGTTTGCTTTATTTGAAGGGTGTTCCTTTCGGGATTTTTGTTGGTGTTTGTAAATAGAGTGGGCTCGATAGAATATTCATTACCAATAAGCATTTTTTGTTGGTATATGTTTAGACCTGATGGTCCATATTGCATATAGCGTAGGGATGAGGTTCCGTTATTTTCAATAGAGAGAGGATGAAACTTGCCTTTGTTTCCTGCGCTGAGTTTCTTAATTCTTCCGTTTTCTGGGTTTAATGTGTAAATATTATTGATGCCATCATAATCTGCAGAATAAAGAATATGTCCATTTTTCTGGGATTTTGGCGAAGATTTTTGCGCCCAATCATTGGTCAATTTGCGCATGGAGCTTGTGTTAATGTCGAACTCATAAAGATTCCAACCGGAATTACTTGTATGTAAGGTGGTGATTATTTTACTGCCATCGTTATTCCAGTCTAACGCGCTGAGGCGTTCATTTTCGTTACTTTTCCATAACGTTTTTATGTATGAACCGTCAGCTTTAAGTAGGTCAAGTTGACTATACAAGGGCAACACTTTTATGGCTGCGATTTGTTTTCCAGAAGGGTGCCAGCTGGCATAGTGATAATGTGCACAGTGGGTGATTTGCTGGGGGGTTTTATCTTTTTTGGAGAAAATAAATAGATCGTAGTAAATATTGTATTCTTCACATACTTCCTCTTGGCTAATAAGGAATCCGTTATCAGTATGAAAGTCGAAGAAGGCGCCAGATTGTAGTTCTGTTATTTTATTTTTGCTGCCATATTTATTTATTTCCCATAGTGAGGTGTGGCGCTCACCATCGTTTTTAATAAAAAAAATCGATCCCTCGTTGTTACTTTGTAGCGGCCCCCGTAAGTAGCCACTTTTTGTAAGGGGCTGTTGCTTCGTTTCGTCTTTTTGAGGAAGTGCAATGTTGTTTTTTAGGTAGAGCCCGTATTCTTCCCACAGCGAGTAAAGAGATTTATTAAAAATTGTATTACTGGTGGTGTTTAGCGCAAAGGGAATGATGTTGTTGCTGTATTCTGAAATAAATTCTTTGGATTTTTCCTCTCCGTACTCCTGTTCAAGAAAGCTAAAAAAATAACTGCCATATAAATAGGCCGTACTGTAGGGCCAGTTGCTTTCATGAAGGTTAACTTGGCGTAGAGACTTTAAGCCTTTCTCCAGTTCTTCGTTAATCATCATGCTGAAGGCGCTGCTTTGCCCTCGACCGATGTGGTTTTTGCTGTCAGTTTCTATATGGGTGGCAAGCCCTTCGATGATCCAACGAGGTTGGTATAGGTTAGGATAAAAGACTGGAATGCGACCAAGAATATTACGCATAAACAGGGGGAACCCTGATTTTTTGTCGAGGTGGAGAATATGTGCGTACTCGTGGGTAATAATGAGTGTCCACCAATCAGCGAAATCTGACAAGTTACTCCCTGCTTCGGGAATGACCATATTCAGTTCTATTCGGTTATAGGGGATACTTAAAGCGCTGCCATTTGCCTTGCTGGCGCTGGTATTGAGCACAATATGGGTTCGTTCTTTAGGTTGCCAGTCAAACCAGGGTGACAGTTTCTCATGAACATTTTCTGCCCTTTCGGCAACAACATTGGCCAGTAATTCATGTTTGTCGGGAAAGTGAATTAAAAAATGCGGGGTTTGCAACGTAAACCAGTTTGGCCTGGGGTCAATCGCATAGCTATTTGTAGCAAGGGATAGGCAAAGTGAAAGCGTTAAATAGATGGGAAAGCGAGTATGGGTTTTTGTGAGCATGTTGATAAAGCAGTTTAGGGCTGATGATCGAGCAAGCGCTGGCATTCAACTTCCTTGTTACACGGCAATTTAATTGCCGCATTTTATTGATGACTAATAGTCTTGAGAGACGGTGCTAGCTCGTTGATCAAGAGCGGGTAATTTTGATAAATATTATTTCTTAGTCGAACAGTATTACTGATCGTATACTTTTACCTTCGTGCATTAAATCAAATGCCGAATTAATATCACTTAAGGGGAGTGTATGGGTAATCATTTCATCTACTTTAATTTCCCCTTGAAGGTAGCGGTCTACGTAACCCGGTAATTGGCTGCGCCCTTTGACCCCACCAAAGGCGGTGCCGCGCCAGCTGCGCCCGGTAACCAGTTGAAATGGTCGGGTAGAAATTTCTTCGCCGCTTGCGGCAACACCAATAATAATGGATTCCCCCCAGCCCTTATGGCAACACTCTAATGCAGAGCGCATGACATTAACGTTGCCGATGCATTCAAAAGAATAATCTACGCCGCCTTCGGTAAGGTCGATAATGACCTCTTGTATAGGGTCATCGTACTCTAGGGGGTTGATGCAATCTGTAGCGCCTAAAAGCCTGGCCATTTCAAATTTTTCTGGGTTGGTGTCGATGGCAATAATTCGTTCCGCCTTGGCTAAAACGGCCCCCTGTATAACACTTAAACCGATGCCACCTAAACCAAATACGGCAACGCTTGCACCGGCTTCAACTTTGGCTGTATTTAGAACTGCTCCAATGCCAGTAGTGATGCCGCATCCTAATAAGCAGACCTTATCAAGGGGAGCGGCTTTATTGATTTTGGCCACGGCGATTTCTGGCAGTACGGTATAGTTTGAAAACGTGGAAGTGCCCATGTAATGGAAAACAGGTTTGCCGTTACGGCTAAAGCGGCTTGTGCCATCGGGCATCAGCCCTTTTCCTTGGGTTGTACGTATGGCTTGGCACAGATTGGTTTTCCCTGAAAGACAATATTTGCACTGGCCGCACTCGGGTGTGTAAAGAGGAATGACATGATCACCCACCTGTATGCTGGTGACACCTGGGCCCACCTCTACAACTATGCCTGCGCCTTCATGGCCAAGAATTGAGGGGAAGATTCCTTCGCTATCTGCGCCGGACAATGTATATGCGTCGGTATGGCAAACGCCACTGGCGACAAGTTTAATCATGACCTCGCCGTGCTGAGGGGATTGCAGGTCTATTTCATCAATTTCGAGGGGTTTTCCAGGGGCAACGGCGATGGCGGCAATGGATTTCATAAGCTGTTTTAAACGTCCTGTTGAAGAGGTGTGTTAAGAGACACTCCCTGTGAGTATTGAGACCATAATTCAGAGCGAGCAAGCTCAAAACGGCTTTCAAGCGTTTTGAAATCGTTTGGCTTTTCCTGCGCTTCGCTTAGTAAGTTTAACCATTCCAGCTCAATACTAACGGCTTTTTCTATTTTATCTTTGGCCGATTCATCTGGGCTAGGTACTGATTTTTTAACTGACTTCATCTTTTCTGAAAGACGGCTTACCTGGTAGGCCATTCGATCGGTTTTTGCTTCTTCTGGTGATTCTAAGCCGGCAAGAATTTCCATGCGAATTGAAAGTAGCGAGAGGTTTCCTGGTATTTTTTTCGGGTCGGTTTGATGTGTGTTGCTACCCTTGTTGATGGCGGACTGAAAACGTTCGGAGAATGAGCTTAACCACTGAGTGGGGATGTCTGATGTGAGGGGCAGCCATTCTTGTTCCAGTTGTTCAATGCTTGTTTCCTCCAGCCGACTAGCAAGGGTGTTCAGCCACTCGGCGAGAGTTTTTACATTTTTTAATTGCAGCTGTTGTTGAAGGGTTTTTGCTTTTTCAAGTTGGAGAGCGAAAGTTTTTGCCGCTTTTTGGTAGCGTTTACGCAGAATGTCACCTTGGTCTTTAGGAAGATCTGTCAGCGCCTTAATGTGTTTATTAATTTGAGTGGCAAGATCAGGTGCTTCAAGTAATTTTTCGGGAGATGCTTGGGATGCATTTTCTAACTGTTCGCACAGCTGTCGGGCTTGCGTTACCTGTTGATTACGATCTTCGTGGGCTTGGCGTTGAGAGTGTTCTCGTCGCTCAAACAACGCATCACAATGTTGGCGGAATTTTTTCCACAGTATTTCGTCTTTTTTACGTGGCGTGATACCAATGGTTTTCCAGGTGGTTTGCAGTTGTTTAGCCTTTTCTATGGCTTCTTTTTCATCATTAAGTGCCATTAGTTCTTTGGCTTCTGCTATCAAGGACTCTTTTTTCTCAATGTTGATAGTTTGTTCTGCCTGAATAAGTTGGCTTAGCTTATCAAGAAGTTCGTTGAACTGTTTTTGTACGGCATTACCCTTGGTTCGGTCTACGGGCGAGAATTGTTTCCATTGTTGTCTGGCTGTTCGGTTAATTTCCTGGGCGGCTTGCCAGTTGGCGTTTACCCAATCATTATTTTGGATGAAGTCATTTAACTGCTCGCAAATGCCTTTGCGTTCCTGAAGGTTTTTTTTGCGCACATCTGCAAGCTGTGCAAAATAAGCTTTGCAAGGCTCGTAGGCAATATCTGATGCGCTTTTAAAGCGAACCCATAATGCCTGGTCACTGGATGCACCAGATTGCTTCCACTGTTCTTGGAGAAGTTTTATCTGGCTTGCTTTGTCATCGAGCTCAGAGGAGCTGCTAACAAGGGCCTCCATTTTCTCGCAGAGTTCTTCCTTTTTATGGGCGCTGGAGAAACCTTGCCAACCATTCAGGTTCTTCAGTTGCCCTCCGAGCAGCGCGAAACGCTGTTGCGTATTTTTATTCAGAACACCGTCTTTTTCTGCTTGGTGGACTTCTTTGTGTAAACGATTTGCAGCTTTGAGAGCCCCTGATTCAATGGCAGCTTCCAGCTCTTGGAGCTTTAACTGAATGGACTTTAACTTTTTCTGGCCCTCGGTTTTGCTTTCTTTTAATACGGATTTTTCAACACCGAGCATCTCTTGTGCGAGTTTGAGCTGCGCAGGCTGATCGAGAGAAGGCGGCCAGGATATAACGTTAAGCAGTGTTTTAATTTCATTAAAGCGGGTTGATTTTTTTTCTTCAGATAAAAGTTTCTTTAGCTTTTCTTCATGGGTTTGATACCGCTGATAGGCTTGAATGGCATCTTCTAAGCGATAGGTGAGGGCGCTATAGCGCTTCAGTAAGTCAGAGGGTGGCTTTGAGGTTTCGCTCGCTGCTTCCCAGCGAATTTGTTGGGTTTTGATCACGGCGTTGGCGGCAGGAATATCCAGCTGTTCGGCCTGAAGGTTTTGACTGAGATCATTGATGCTTCTTTCAAGAGCTTCGCAAGTGTTAGAAAGTTCTTGCGCAGCGGCGAGGCTTTTTTTCTGTTGTTGTTCGGTGGCTTTTTTTTCATCAACAAGGGTTTGGCACAAAATGCCTGCCTGTTGAAATCTTTTCTCCATGTCGCTGGGGCGATATTGTTCATCCAGCTCGCTCCATTGCTTCTGTAGTAAGGCGAATTTTTGTGGATATTGGGGCGAGTGTGTTTTTTGGGCGAGTGCTTCTATAGAGCTAAGAAGGTTTTCTCGGAGCTGGATAGCTTCTTTCTGTTTTGCTTGTTTTTCATTTTCTATTGCAAGTCGATCCTTTACAAGACGATAAACGGTCTTGTCGCGCCCTCGAATCTGCTTGTTGAGTTTCAATAGGTTTTCGTGGCTGTGAACCTTTTCTACAGCCGCTAAGCGAATCGCTGGAGAGTTACTTTGGCAGGCAATCTCTACGAGATCCTCTTCAGAGAGAACTTTCTCCAGAGCCGCGCGCTGAATAGTTTGATCTGAGGCCTGATTTGAGAGGCAAACCAGGAGATCCTGTCGTTGGCAATGCGCAATAAATGTTAGCTTTTCAGCTTCGCTGGGTGCTTTGCCTCCCTTGTCGCAGACGATGTCGATGATTCGCGTTACGAGCGCTTGTTGTTGTCGGGTTTCGCTTGTTTCTTTATTGAGAAGCTCGTTAAGTAAAGGGAGCTGATGTATATAGCTGATTGCCAATTGCGCAACATCGGTGTTCGGGTCGAGGGCCAGGAGCGCTAATATATCCGTATAATCTTTTTGTTTGCTGTCTAGCTTGAGAATACTTTGTTTTCTTGTTGCGGGATTTGAATGTTGCCATTTGGGCTTTAGAAAGCGACTTATAATCATAATAGTAATGCTTTTAGCTGCGTATGTGGGTGTTGTTGTGTAGGTGTGGTCTTATCGTTGCTAAGTGTTATAGGTTATTGGTGGTGCTTGGTAAAGATGGGGTAGTGTAATCGGGGTGTGCTCAACTGTCATATGTTATATTGGGCCGGTGGTATTCTATTCACTTTGGGTGGTCTGAACAGTTACAGGGTTCGCTGAATAGTTACGAAGGCTGTCTGTTTGGCTGACTCTATATAAAGAGAGGGACAGGGCTTGCCAACTGTTGCTTGGTGACATTTTGGCTTGTTGAGCAAGCCTTTGTTAGTTGCCTTGGATAATTAGGCGGATATTTTATTGACAATAAAGTGATTGGCAAGTAAAAATGATGCAGGCTGTTTTAATTTCACCCAGCAGGCTATAAAAATAAAAATTTAATTTGTTGGGAGTTAGTGGTTTTGCTTGTAAATAAGAAGCCCTAGCTTAGGTGAGCAGCTACTCATTGGATAAGGACGTACCTTACATAAAAAAAATATCTTCTAGCTTAGATATTATGTTTAGGCTTTAGGTGAGAATCGGTACAAAATAATGAATCAGCAATTAATTCCTGCATCAATATTGTCCGGTGTTTTTGAACTCGCGGTGAGCAAGCAACTTAATATAGAAGAGTTGTTGGCCAGTGCAGATATAGCCCCGTCTGTCGTAGGGTCTCAAGATGCCTTTCTGACTTCTCAGCAATTTGAAGACTTACTTACTGCTTTAATTCGGGCATCAAATGATTCAGCGTTTGGGCTGCATTTTGGTGAGAATACCCGTTACAACAGTCGTTCTCTTGTGATGGAGCTGGTGTACTCAGCGCGTACATTAAGGGAAGCTCTGCGTGAGATGGTTAAGTTCAAGGATTTGCTTGCCCCCAATGCGCAATTTCAACTTGTTGTTGATGACAAGCTGGCGAGTCTTTCTTATCAGGCGGGAGCTGCCTCCTTGCGTGAGAATCAAGTTGCGTTTAATGAGCTGATTATTGCTCGCCTGTTTAGCATATTTCGTTGGCTCACAGGTGGGGATTTCCTCTTGGAAGAAGTGCGTTTTTCTCACCCTCAGCCTGTTTATGTGAATGAATATAACCGGGTATTTCAAGTCCCTGTTTATTTTAATTGCGCTAACAACGAGCTGATATTCCGAAAAGAGGTGCTTGACCTCCCTTTATCAGGCTCTCTCCCTGAGTACCACGAGCGCATAGGGCAAATGGCTGAGGAGCAACTGAATAGACTGGCAGCAGGATATAAAGTGACTCGCCAAGTGGTGGATTATCTAAATATTAATATCGGGAGTGGTGCTGTCGGTGTTGAGGATGTTGCAAGCCACCTCAATATGACCTCGCGTACGCTACAAAGGAAATTAAAGCAGGAGGGCGTGTCTTTTGCTGAATTACGGGATGAGCTACGCCATGAGCTGGCGAAGAGTCAGCTGCAGAACTCCAGTGTTAGCATGGGGGTTTTGGCGACAAGGCTTGGTTTTTCGGATGCCTCTACTTTTTATCATGCTTTTAAACGCTGGGAAGGCGTATCCCCGGGGGGGTATCGAAAGCGCATTATTAAGGATCGTACTTTAGAGTTTGAGTCTTAATTTGGAAGAAATACTAGGCTTGTGAGGAAATTGCTGGCGCGGTAAATGTGCCAGTGACTTGTGTTTTGTGCTCGTGTAATTGCTTGTTGATTTGGTTTTTTATTGTCAGGTTAGAGCTCTAACTATTTGAATAATATCGGTAATTAATTTCCCTTCTTTTTTTTGGCGCACTAAGCTTGTTATTTGTCGCGCTATATCATGCTGTTCATCGTTAGAGATTTACACACCGTACTTGTCTTTAGAATAAATATCCCGTAGCCTGCGCCCTTAGCTTTCAAACAAACGTTTGAAAGCCTTTATTAGAAATTCTGGCCCTTCGTTTACAGCCCCGCTTTTAGTATTAAGCAAATGTGGGGGGGGGAGCCAGTAAACAATAATCATGAAAATAGAGTAGGAAGATCATGGTATATAAACCAAGCGATTTTAGAGGAAAGGTGGCGATTGTTGGCGCAATCGACGCTGCGTCTCCCACCGGAGTACTAGGGGTTAGCGAACGAGACCTTGAAGTACAAATGGTAAAGGGTGCGTTGGATAACGCAGGCTTAAAAGTATCTGATGTAGATGGCTTGTTTGGTACTGGGATGATGATGCCTACTATGGAGCTCGCTGAGCACATGGGTATTACCCCTCGTTATACAGATAGCACCATGACTGGTGGTTCAAGCTTTGAAGGGCATGTTCAACACGCTGCCCTAGCGATCGCTGCAGGAATGTGTGAAGTAGCGGTAGTATTTTTTGCTTCTACCCCACGTGCTCGCGGCAAGGGCTTAGGCGATATGTCTGCCATGATGGGTATGATGGATCCAAAGAATCCAATGCCAATGGTTGAGTGGGAGATTCCTTATGGCAATGTTATGCCGGCAGGAGCGTACGCTTTGGCAGCAAGTCGTCATATGGCCTTGTACGGCACAACTTCTGAGCAGCTGGCACAAATTGCGGTATCAACACGCGAATGGGCATCAAGAAACCCAAATGCACGCTATCAAGACCCGATCACTATTGATGATGTATTGAACTCACCTAAAGTTGCGACTCCTTTGCATCGTCTTGATTGCTGTCTCGTTACAGACGGCGCTGGTGCAGTAGTTCTGACAACTGCTGAGAGAGCAAAAGATCTTAAACAGAAGCCTGTTTATGTGTTGGGTGCTGGTACAGCTCACGATCATGCGATGATGATCTCTGAAATGCCTGACCTTTGTACGACTCCAGGTGTTATTTCTGGTCGTGAAGCATTTAGCATGGCGGGTGTTAGCCCTAGCGATGTAGATGTCGTGGAAACGTATGACTCCTTTACCATTACAGTTGCCCTAGCCCTTGAAGATTTGGGCTTCTGTGAAAAAGGTGAAGCGGGTGCATTTGTTGCTGATGGTCGCTTAGGACCTGGCGGCGCACTGCCGACAAATACCAATGGTGGTGGTCTTTCTTACACCCACCCTGGTATGTACGGTATGTTCTTGCTGGTTGAAGCTGCTCGTCAAGTATCTGGCCAGGCTTCTGATCGTCAAGTTGAAAATGTTAATATTGCTGTTGCCCACGGTTGCGGTGGTGTTCTTTCCTGTACTTCTACATTGATTCTTGGATCGGAGGACGCATTATGAGCCGTATGTTAATGGGTACATCCCAAGTAGCTGAACCATTTTGGAAAGGCACAGAAGAAAAAGTATTACGTCTACAGTTCTGTAAAGACTGTGGTAAAGCCCATCATTACCCCCGTAATTTCTGTCCGTATTGCCACGGTGATAACCTTGAGTGGAAAGACGTTTCAGGTGAAGGCACTATCTACGCAGTGACGGTTTGTCATAAGCCTGGGCTGCCAACTATGGCTGCCTCTGTCCCTTATGTCGTGGCGCTTGTCGATCTTGCAGAAGGCCCTCGTATGATGACCAATATTGTTGGTCTTGACGATGTAAATTCTGCCAAGGTAGGTGACAAGGTTAAAGTTGCTTGGGAAGATGCTGGTAGCGGTAAAAACTTAGCTGTTATCGAAGTCGCATAATAATAAATAGGTATTCGTTTGGGCAGGTTTCTGCTCAAACGACTCACTCTAGGAGAGGGAAGCATGTCTGACGAATTACGATATGATGGCAAGGTTGCTGTAGATACCGGAGCTGGCGGCGGCTTGGGGCGTTCACACGCGATATTCTTAGCGTCTCGTGGTGCAAAGGTTGTTGTTAATGACTTGGGCGGTTCTGTTGATGGATCTGGTGATGGCTCTGTAAGCCCCGCTGAGCAGGTTGTTGCTGAAATTATAGCGGCAGGCGGCGAAGCAGT
>JAESUE010000129.1 GCA_016763235.1 Pseudomonadales bacterium | reverse complement strand
TCAGGGGTAAACTGAATACGGTGAAACTCCCCTGCAATGCGTTCCGCAAGGGATTTTATCGCCTTGGTCTTCGCTAAGCCCGGCGCGCCTTCTACGAGTAAGTGCCCATCGGCTAACAGGGCGACAAGTAAACGGTTCACCAGTTTTTCCTGCCCAACGATCACTGTGGACAACTGCTCTTGCAATGCGAGGATCTCATCCCTTTGTGACATAAACGTTTTACTACCTTTCTAATAAGTTGTAAGCAATTCAAGCAGGCTGCCGAAAAAGAGCAGTTTACATGCAGTAAGCGCGCTAAGCCCACATCGTGAAATGTGTATGGGCTTTTCGAAAAGCTGCTAGCAGTCAATGAACTGGCTGTATGATAGGGCTATATTGAAACTAATCAAGTCGGGTTTGCAGCGTACTGCGGATGCTGGAAGCTTGTTTTTTAGTAACTATTCAACTCACGCTCAAATTCGTGCATAACGGTGTTAAAAAATGATCATTTATGCGTATAAACGCACATTTTTCGCCTTGTTCTGCGTAAATTTGAACGCAATCTGAACAGTTACAGGGTTCGCTGAATAGTTACGTTTTTTATTTAAGCCCTTCGTTCTACTTTTGGGAGTGAATGGAATGAGCCTGCAAACAGCGAGAGGCGCGTATTTTTACCAGAACTAACGGCATGAATAGGCTACACTTTTTGTAACTATTCAGCTTACGCTCGAATTCGTACATAACGGCATTAAAAAATGATCATTTATGCGTATAAACTCACATTTTCTGCCTAGGTCTGCTCAAATTTGAACTCTTACAGAGCTCGCTGAGTAGTGACCACTGTTTTAAGGCTATACCGCTATGGACATATTTTAAACCAAGCACCTACATCCTATACGGGCATATCGAGAACTCCAGCACGCAGACCCCTTTAAATAAGACCAAAGTCTGATTATCGAGGGCATTCTCATTAATTAACTAGAGAACAATAATGGTCAACAACCTCAAGGACAGTGCCTACCGGGAATTTATCAATCAGCTTGGTGAAATCATTACAACACGTTTCCATGACCAAGATGCCAGCAACATTGCAGATTTCGCCCGCAACTACTTCTCTAGTACGTACTTGGCAGAGCTGTTGGAAGAGCCGATTGAAGATATTTATGGTGAAGTGATTTCCACCTGGCAATTTGTACAAAAGCTTGAAAATAAAAAACCAAAGGTTCGAATTCTTAACCCGACCATTGAAAGTGACGGTTGGCAGACCACTCATACGGTCATCGAGGTCTTAGCGGAAGATATGCCTTTTATTGTTGATTCAGTTCGAATGGCAGTAAATAGGAAAAACATCACCATTCACTCGGTTATTAACACCGTGTTTAGTGTTGAGCGAGATGAGAAAGGCTTCCTTACGAGTACAGAGCTTCGTGCCAGTGCTTCAACCACAGGGCGGCAAGAAGCTGTACTGCATATTGAGATTGATCGCCAAAGTAATGAGAAGAAACGTGCTCAGTTGCGAGATGAAATTAGCGAGATTCTGGATGAGCTTCAATTACTGGTGAATGACTTTCCGCTCATGCTGGAAAAACTCGAATCGTCAAAAAAAGACTTAGACCCATGCTGCCCCAAAACGGCAGAGTCCAGCCGGTCGTCGATTATTGACCTGGTAAGTTGGCTACAGAAGGATAACTTTACATTTTTGGGTTACCGAGAATACAAATTTGATAGTGGAGGGAAAGCTGAAACCCTGATAGGTATAGAGGGTTCCGAGCTGGGTATTGTTAAAGTTAATAAACGGGTTGATCTTCTGGATGATGTGTCAGATTGTTCGCAACTCACCAATGGCGGGCTGGTTTTCGCCAAGTCTTCGGAGCGCAGTCGCATTCATCGCCCTGCTTATCCCGAACTCGTCATACTGAATCGCTATGATAAAAAAGGAAACGTGATAGGACAGCACCGATTCCTCGGCCTTTTTACTGCCAAGGTTTTTCAGCAGGACCCAAATAACATCCCCATTATTGCCAATAAAATTTCTCAGGTGATAAAACAAACCGGCCTGAATAGTTCAAGCCATGATTTCAAGCAGTTGCAGCGTATTATAGGGAATATCCCCAGGGAAGACCTATTTCAAATCGATGTCGATACGCTTTTCGAAACCATCACTGGCATCCTTCATGTAAAAGAACGCCCATGGGTGAAGTTATTTGTACACGCTGACCCATTTCGGCGTTTTGTGTCGTGTATTATTTACGCGCCGCGCGAACGATACAGCACAGAAATGCGGGTTAAATTCCAGGATATTCTTTGCCAAGTATTTGAAGCCAGCGATGTGAATTTTTCCACACAGTTTTCTGAATCGGTATTGGTGCAAGTACATATCGTCTTAAAAGTCTCACCGAATAAAGCATTCAAATGTAGCATTGATGAAATCGAACGCCGCCTCGTAGATGTGTGCCGCTCCTGGGAAGATGATTTGCACATGGCCCTGAATGAATTAATGGGAGAAGAAGAGGCGGCAACTGCATCGGCGACTTATTTGCGTGGATTCTCATCCAGCTATAAAGAGGACTTTTTACCCCGCATGGCCGTGGCAGATATTCGCCATATAGATTTAATGACCGAAGAAAATCCGCTTGAATTAAGTTTCTATCGTGCGATTGAAGATCCAGCGGGAATATTCCGGTTTAAACTTTTTCACCTGAATAAACTGATTCCGCTATCCGATGTGATTCCCGTTATGGAAAATCTTGGCCTGAGAATACTGGGAGAACGTCCCTATGAAGTTCGGAAAAAGAACAAAAAACAAGTGATCTGGATTCATGATTTTACCGTCTGTTATGGCACAAATGTAGAAATCAGCATCGACAAAGTGAAAGACGTCTTTCAAGCCGCATTTCGGCAAATTTGGAAAGGCGCTGTAGAAAATGATGGTTTTAATCGCATGGTTTTGGGCTCACACCTAAAATGGCAGGAAGTCATGTTGTTACGCGGTTATGCAAAATACCTCAAGCAAGTGCAGTTTCCATTTAGTCAAAAATATATCGAAGAAGCCTTGGTGAATAACCGTACCATCACCGATCAGTTAATTGGTTTATTTAAAGTACGCTTTGACCCGAAAAAGAAAAAAGAACGTGCCGAAAGAGAATCAGTTTGTATAAAAAACTTAATCACCGCGCTAGATAAAGTGGATAACCTCGACGAAGATCGTATCCTTCGGCGATTTATGGAAGTCATCCTAGGCACCATTCGAACCAACTTTTTTCAGTGGGTGTATGCGCCACCAGAAATTCCTTATTTAGCCTTGAAATTCGACCCAAGCCTTATTCCTGATTTACCACTACCGCGCCCCCTGTATGAGATTTTTGTCTATTCCTCTAGGATAGAAGGTGTGCACCTGCGTGGCGGTAAAGTAGCAAGAGGGGGGATACGTTGGTCTGATAGAATGGAAGATTTTCGTACAGAAGTACTGGGTCTAGTGAAAGCCCAACAAGTTAAAAATGCAGTGATTGTTCCCGTCGGTGCCAAGGGTGGTTTTGTTTGTAAAAAGCTGCCAGTTGGTGGCTCACGTGAAGCAACCAGCAAAGAGGTTATAAGCTGCTACAAACTTTTTATATCTGCCCTGCTGGATGTGACGGACAACCTGCGTGAAGGCGAAGTGATTCCACCTGAAAATGTCGTGCGAAAAGATCGCAGTGATCCATACCTCGTCGTCGCTGCCGATAAAGGCACGGCGACATTTTCGGATATTGCCAATCAAATTTCTATTGATCGGGGGTTTTGGCTCGGCGATGCATTTGCTTCGGGTGGCAGCGTAGGTTACGACCATAAAAAGATGGGTATTACTGCAAAAGGGGCATGGATTTCCGTGCAGCGGCATTTTCGTGAATTCGGCCAGAATGTTCAAAAACAGGCATTTACCGTTGTGGGCATTGGCGATATGTCGGGTGATGTATTCGGAAACGGTATGTTGCTATCAAAAAAAATAAAACTGCTTGCTGCCTTTAATCATCTCGATATATTCATTGACCCTAATCCAAACTGCGATAAAAGCTATCTCGAACGCCAGCGCCTATTTGATTTGCCTCGGTCAACCTGGCAAGAGTACGATAAGGGACTGATATCAAAAGGTGGTGGAATATTTTCGCGGCGCGCAAAGTCCATAAAAATCACAGCAGAAATGCAAAAGTGCTTTGCTATTACAGACGATAAATTGACGCCGAACGCGCTTATTTCAGCCATTATTAAATCACCCGCTGATTTAATATGGAACGGTGGCATTGGTACATATATCAAAGCTAGCTCAGAGAATCATGCTGACGTGGGAGACAAATCCAACGATAGCCTCAGAGTGAATGGGAATGAAATGCAATGCCGAGTTTTTGGTGAAGGAGGAAACCTCGGCGTCACCCAGCTTGCTCGTGTAGAAATGGGGTTAAAGGGCATCGCCATTAACGCAGATTTTATTGATAACTCTGCTGGGGTAGATTGCTCAGACCACGAAGTGAATATAAAAATACTCCTTAATGAAGTCGTCAACAATGGTGACCTTACTTCAAAACAACGAAATCAGTTGTTAGAAACAATGACCGATGACGTGTCTGAGATGGTGTTAAAAAGTAATTATAAACAAGCACAGTCTATTAGCATTAGTGAATCACTTTCTCCCAATCGTCTAGACGAATTAAAGCGTTATATTCACTATTTAGAAGGAAAGGGAAAGCTTAATCGGGAGCTTGAGTTTTTACCTTCTGACGATGAAATTAATGAACGGAAAAAAACCTCACGAGGTTTGATGAGGCCAGAATTATCTATTCTACTCTCATACAGCAAAGGGCTGCTAAAAGAACAGCTAGTAGATACCAATCTGCTTGACGATACCTATATTTCCTCTCAAATTGAAACCGCCTTTCCAAAATTAATGAGCTCTAAATTCAAGCCGCAAATGTACGAACACCGCTTGAGAAAGGAAATTATCGCTACCCAAATTGCCAACTCTATTGTGAATGACATGGGTATCACTTACGTCATGCGAATGCACGATGCATCAGGAGCGGATCCGGCCGATATTGCCAAAGCCTACATTATTGCTAAATCGATTTACGGCCTCGATGAACTTTGGGGAGAAATACAAAACCTCGACTATAAAATTAGTACCGAAGCACAAATAAAGATGATGACAGATATATCGCGCGTGGTTCGACGGGCAACTCGTTGGTTTTTGCGCAACCGAAGAGGAGAGATGGATGTTCAAACCACCATCTCTCACTTCCAACCCAGGGTCAATCAAATAAGAAACAACCTAAGTGACTATATAAGAGGGGAACTAAAGGAAAGTTTTGAGGCCAGCGTCACCGCACTAGAAGAGCTTGGCGTCCCTGATTTACTAGCAAAAAAAGTGGCATCAACATCTAATATGCTATCATTTCTTGGCGTTATAGAAGCGGCAGATATCACCGGGCATTCTCTCGATCAAGTCGCTAAGCTCTACTTTATGCTGGGCTCTGAACTGGAGCTTCACTGGTTTCGAATGCAAATTCATGAATTGCAAACCAGTAACCACTGGCAAGCGATGGCAAGAGAAACCTATCGGGATGATCTTGACTGGCAGCAACGCGCCTTAACAGTGAGCGTGCTGCAATCTAAAATGAAAGAAGATAGTCCCCTCGAAGATAGAATCTCCCTATGGAAAGAGAATTACCAAACCCTATTGAAACGCTGGAAATCAATGGTGAACGAATTAAAATTAAGTGACGCACAGGAGTTTTCCATGTATGCCGTAGCATTAAGAGAGTTATTGGATATCGCACAATCCAGTGCTTATTCCTGCGGAAACATCGACCGTGAAAACAATGAAGAAAATTGTAGTTGACCTCATAATAAGTCGGGATGAATACTTGCGCTGGTATCAAGGCAGCGCGAAAGCCGTGGCCACCCGCACAGTGGATGGCCGCAGCGTACGCTTCCCCGTTAATATTTTACAACCCTATGTCACCCATTCTGGTATCAGCGGGCGCTTCGCCATTGCATTTAATGACGAAGGAAAGTTTATGGCAATTGAAAAAATATCTGGTTTATCAATAAAGAGCTAGAGAGCAAGAAAATTAGTAACTATTCAGCGAACTCTGTTATGCACGAATTTGAGCGTGAGCTGAATAGTTACGAAAATTAAACGCTTAATGAATAAACCATCAACGGCATACTCAGCAAAAGGAATACCGCGCCAGCTACAATTAAACCAGTGCCTACCTTCTTAATATTCGTGGCACTTGAAACAGAAATTATTCCGGCTTGTTTTAGTGATTCAAAAGGCGTAAATACTTTTAGCAGCAGTGCTAAAATAATCATCACCACGGAAGAAAAAAACATTTTAAATACCATCGGGTGAATTAAGCTAGCGCTCAATATTATTCCATCATCGCCATAACATGTACCGCGCACGACACACGCGATATCAAGATACTGATCCAACTGCAAACCGATAAAACTGCCAATACATAAAGACGAAAAAAGCAACGTTGCCGCAAGCGCTTGTTGTTGGTTAATGGCCGTAGAAAAATTTGTTAGTGAATTAATTTGTGTGTTCATCATGCTCTCCAGTATTTCTATTTGATTAATAATTATCTAATAAAGTTCCGAGAATAAAAATGGATTAAAATGCCCCGTAGCCCCGTAGGTTGGGTAGAACGAAGTGAAACCCAACACATAAGCCCTTAAAGCCCTCAGAGGGAAATGACACCTGCTACCCTATAGCTCAGTCGAACGGGCTAAAACCTCGTACTAAGAACCCCAGAGCGTGAGATACCTGCCTTCAAACTTAATATCATCCTTCACATACAGAATAGAGGTTGGAGCTATAAAAACAATGTGGCAAAATGTCGCGCCAACTGCTGAATTTATAGTTGTATAGCCATAATGTTATAGATCAAGGTGTTAGAAGTGTTGTTGAAAGTGCGCCTGTCTTTTCACGCGCAAGGTGCAACATATTCTGTGCAGAGAAGAGCGATAAAATTAGAGAAAAAATTGCCGTACCGAAAAGGTCGAAATGACCATCGCTAGAGGGATGCTATCGCTTAAAGCATATCTGCCGGGCTTTGTACCGACAAACCAGGCTTGTTGAGCACATGGGTATAGATCATAGTGGTAGACACGTCACTATGCCCAAGCAACTCCTGCACCGTGCGGATGTCATAACCCGCCTCAAGTAAATGAGTCGCAAAAGAGTGGCGAAGCACATGGCAGCTAACGCGTTTCATTAAATGCGCCTGATCTGCTGCTTTTTTAATGGTTTTTTGTAGCGATGATTCATGAATATGATGGCGACGCTTTAAAGATGTGCGAGGGTCAATACTTAAACGGGCTGCCGGAAAGACATATTGCCAGCGGATATCCAAACTGACGGTAACCAAGGTTCACCCACCCGAACCCGGACAGATCGTAGGAGTGCCCGAGGTAGGCCATACTGTCATTGGTCATGACAGGAAACGTGTTGACCGAAATGATGGTGGACCCGGCAATCAATCCGGCCAACAAACCCAGGAT
>JAESUE010000128.1 GCA_016763235.1 Pseudomonadales bacterium | reverse complement strand
CCCAGCTGAGCTAACCACCCTGATTAGTCAAGTGGATGCTTATCCACTCTTATCTTCTTACCCGAAGCGAGGCGAAAATTATACTGATTCTATTTGGTGAGTCAAGTGATAGTTGGGGGTTTGTTGAAAATCCTGCTTGTTAAGTCGCGCTCCTGTTTGTAGGGGGTTTGTGCGTATGAGCGTGATTGTTGCGCTGGACATATCAATAACTTCGCTATAATCTAGCCGATTTTTCGGGCCCAGCAGACTATGAAAGTAGCCGATTTTCAGTTCGATCTTCCCGATACGTTAATTGCTCAGTTTCCCTTGCCTGGCAGAAGTGATAGCCGTCTTCTCGCCGTTGATAAAGAAAGTGGACGCACCTCCCATCTGAAATTTACCGACATCCTTGGTTTGTTGAATGAGGGTGACTTGCTGGTATTTAACAATACCAAAGTGGTTCCCGCTCGGCTTCACGGGCATAAGGAAACGGGTGGCAAGGTTGAAGTGCTGATTGAACGCATTACCGGTAAGCACAGTGCGTTAGCACATGTTCGTGCGAGCAAGTCTCCTGTGGCAGGAAGCTGTCTCTCTTTGGAAGGAGGCGTCGAAGCGATGGTAAGGGGCCGTAAAGGGGAGCTTTTTGATCTCACATTCAAAGGTGAGCAGCCCTTGCTCAGCCTACTTGAACAGCACGGGCACATGCCGCTGCCACCGTATATGCAACGCGAGGATGCCAGCGAGGACCGTGAACGCTACCAAACCGTTTACGCCTCTAAACCTGGCGCAGTGGCTGCCCCCACAGCAGGTTTGCACTTTGATGAAAAGACTTTGCAGCTCTTAAAGGATAAGGGGCTTGAATTCGCCTTCGTTACCCTCCATGTAGGCGCAGGTACATTTCAACCTGTGCGTGTTGATCAAGTGGAAGATCACATTATGCACAGTGAGTATATTGAAGTGGAGCAAGAGGTTGTTGACCAGGTTAAACGCGTCAAATCTGCAGGCGGTCGAGTTGTTGCTATAGGTACAACCAGTGCGCGTAGCTTGGAAAGTGCTTGCGCTCAGGGAGAATTAAAACCCTACCACGGTGAGACGGATATTTTTATCTATCCTGGTTATTCCTTTGGCGTGGTCGATGCGCTGTTGACCAATTTCCATTTACCGAAGTCAACATTGTTGATGCTGATCTGTGCCTTTGCAGGAAAACAAAACGTGTTGAATGCCTATAGCGAAGCAATTAAAGAAGAGTATCGATTTTATAGTTATGGGGACGCGATGTTTCTTTCCTCTTCTAGCAGTGAATAATACAACTCTGTTAAAACTTGGCGGTTATAAAAATAGATGAAATTCCAGTTAAAAAATACTGACGGTGATGCGCGGCGCGGCACCCTTGAGTTTGAACGAGGAAACGTCGAAACCCCGGCATTTATGCCCGTTGGTACATACGGTACCGTCAAAGGTATGTTGCCCCGTGATATTCGTGAAACCGGTGCGGAGATTATTCTTGGTAATACTTTTCACCTGATGCTTCGTCCTGGTACTGAAATTGTGCAAGCCCATGGAGACCTGCACGATTTTACTGGTTGGTCCGGCCCGATTCTAACGGACTCCGGCGGATTCCAGGTTTTTAGCCTGGGAGATATGAGAAAAGTCTCTGAAGAGGGTGTTGCTTTTCGTTCCCCTGTTGATGGTTCGCCAGTATTTCTTGATCCTGAGCGTTCAATGGCAGTGCAGAAAGATCTAGGTAGCGACATCGTGATGATTTTTGACGAGTGTACGCCGTATCCTGCAACAGAGGAGGAGGCCCGTTCCTCCATGGAGCTGTCGTTACGCTGGGCTGCGCGCAGTAAAGTTGCTCACGGCGATAACGCTGCGGCCTTGTTTGGCATTATCCAGGGCGGCATGTACGAGCCACTTAGAAAAATATCCTTGGATGGTCTGTTGGATATTGGTTTCGATGGTTACGCCATTGGCGGGCTTTCCGTGGGTGAGCCTAAAGATGAAATGAAAAAGGTTATCTCTAGTATTGTCCCTCAAATGCCTCCGGACGCACCTCGTTATTTAATGGGAGTTGGTACACCCGAAGATATTGTAGAAGCTGTACGCCGAGGTATCGACATGTTTGATTGCGTAATGCCAACACGTAATGCTCGTAACGGCCACCTGTTTACTTCTCACGGAGTGGTGAGAATTCGTAATGCAGTCAATAAAACAGACACCTCTGCGGTTGATGCAGAATGTACTTGTTACACTTGTGAAAACTTTAGTCGTGCCTATCTTCATCATCTCGACAAGTGCAAAGAGATGCTTGGCGCACAGCTGAATACCATACATAACCTCCATTATTATCAAAGCGTGATGAAGGGTTTGCGTACAGCCATTGAACAAGGTAAATTGAGCGCCTTCGTGGATGTGTTCTATGAAAAGCGTGGAGGTAAAACCCCTGCGCTTGAATAGGGTATAGGCAGAAAATACTATTTTATAGTGTGGTATCAGGAATAAGACCACTGAAAATTACAGCATAATATTTGTAGAAGAGAGGTAGTTCAAAATGAGTTTTTTTATATCCTCCGCCTTTGCGGAAGCAGTGCCACCAGTGATGGAAGGGCCAAACCCTCTGTTTCAGGTGTTGTTGTTGGTAGGTTTTTTGATAATTTTTTATACTCTGGTGATGCGACCCCAGCGTAAGCGTGACAAAGCAAAACGTGACTTGATCGTTTCTCTGCAAAAAGGGGATGAAGTCGTCACCAGCGGTGGCATTGCAGGTAGAATTACCAAGGTAACTGAAGGCTTTGTTGTTGTGGAAGTCTCCGACAAGATGGAGCTTAAATTTCAACGCGCTTCGATTATTGCTAGTTTGCCAAAAGGCACCATAAAAGCGATATAGTCAGAGATTACTGCATGAGAGTGTTTTTGTTTGATGCGGTGTTAAATGCGTTTTATTATTCACAAACACATTTAACACCTTGTCGGAAAGGTAACACCTCAGCGAACTCTGTAACTGTTCAGATTGCGTTCAAATTTGAGCAGAACAAGGCGAAAAATGTGAGTTTATACGTATAAATGATTATTTTTCAACGCTGTTATGCACGAATTTGAGCGTGAGCTGAGCAGTTACTCGGAAAGTAACATTAGCTCTTGTGTAAAGGCCTTCATTACAGGCCTGTTCTTAACGCACCCATATACCGCAGGTGTAAGCCACACCTTCAAATCTGAATCGAATGATGCTAAGGCCCCCGTATGTTGAATAGATACCCCTTGTGGAAAAATTTACTGGTAATTTTTGTCTGCCTGATGGGGCTGCTCTTCTCCTAGCCAAATATCTACCCTGAAGACCCTATTGTGCAAATTTCTGGGGCAACGGCGTCAGGAAAAGTCGACCAAGGTGTTGTGGACAAAGCACTGTCAGCCCTTGAAGAAGCAGGGATTCCTGTAAAATCCAGTAATGTGGTCGGTAACTCGGGAGCAATACGATTCCATGACGGTGATGCCCAGTTAATTGCTAAGGACTTGGTGAAATCTACCTTAGGGGATGACTATGTGGTGGCTTTGAATTTGGCCTCCACCATGCCCGACTGGTTGGCCTCTTTTGGGGCAAGCCCGATGAACCTCGGGCTTGACTTGCGGGGAGGAGTACACTTTCTTCTAGAAGTGGATATGGAAAAAGCTCTGGAACCTCGCATCACCGGCTTTATCGAAGAAATTCGCTCAGGCCTGCGTAAAGAAGGGATTCGTTATCGTTCTGCAAAACGCGAAACAACGGGCGGGATCGCGATTAAGTTTACCGACCCCGCAGAACAGTTAAAGGCGAATGCTTGGATCAGGAAAAATTTCCGAAAATTCATTATTAGTGTTGACGAAGGGAGCAGTGAGCAATTTATCAGGCTTAAGTTAACCGACAGTGCGCTTAAGGAAATTCAGGATTATGCAATTACTCAAAACCTTACAGCCCTGCGTAATAGGGTAAATGAGCTGGGTGTTGCTGAACCCATTGTGCAGCGACAAGGTGTAGATCGAATTGTAGTGGAGTTGCCAGGTGTGCAGGATACTGCTGAAGCTAAGCGTATTTTGGGGCGTACTGCCAGCTTGGAGTTCAGGTTAGAAGATACTAAGGGTGACTTGGAGGCAGCCATAAATGGCCGAGTTTCCAGCCGTTCAGAACTTTTTCCATTTAAGGGTGATGATAGTCGGCCAGTGCTAACGGTGAAAAAAGTCATCGTTACTGGTGAGAGAGTCGTTAATGCGCGCTCAGGTTTTGATGAAAATAGTCGCCCACAGGTGAATATCACCCTCGATGGACGCGGTGGGAAGTTAATGAATCGAGCTACCCGCGATAATGTGGGGCAGCGAATGGCTGTTATCTTTATTGAGCATAAAGAGCGAACTATTGTTAAAAAAGTAGATGGAAGCTTTGTCAGTAAAAAAGAACGCTTCGTAGAAAAATACGCGATTAATGTCGCAACTATTCAGTCAGCACTTGGTCACAGTTTCCGTATTACTGGCTTGGACAGCGTACTTGAAGCAAAGGAACTGGCTCTTTTGCTAAGAGCAGGTGCGTTGGCTGCACCGATGTACTTTGTAGAGGAACGCACCATTGGCCCAAGCTTGGGTAAGGAGAATATAGAATCAGGCCTTATGTCAGTGGTATTGGGCTTTGTGATGGTGATGGTGTTTATGGTGGCTTTTTATCGTTTATTTGGTGTTTTTGCCAACGCAGCATTGTTGATGAATGTGTTGCTGATTGTCGCGGTGATGTCCTTAATACCGGGAGCGACTTTAACTCTGCCAGGTATAGCCGGTATTGTATTAACGGTGGGTATGGCTGTTGATGCCAATGTGTTGATTTTCTCACGAATTAAAGAAGAGCTGAGTAATGGTTTGTCGCCGCAGGAAGCCATAAGGTCGGGGTATGATCGAGCTTTTGTTACGATTCTCGATGCGAATATTACGACCTTGATTGTAGCATTTATATTATTTGCAGTAGGAACCGGCCCAGTAAAAGGTTTTGCCGTCACACTATCCGTTGGGATTTTGTGTTCTGTGTTTACCGCAATAGTGGGAACACGTTCTCTGGTGAACCTTGTTTATGGTGGCCGTGCAGTAGAAAAACTATCTATCGGTTACAAGGCCGCGAAATAGCCTTGCCCAACAGAGGCCTATGCATGTTTTTTTGTTTTGCTTAAAAGTGAAAACATTGATCGTGTAACGGTCTCTTTTAATAAAACTATTCCGACAGGAAATTTAAGAATGAAAGAATTTGATTTTATGGGTAAGCGAAAGCTGGCGGCAGCATTTTCAATTCTATTGCTTATTATTTCCATTGCTTCGCTGGCTGTTCAACAATTGAGTTTAGGTTTGGATTTTACCGGCGGTACATTGATAGAGGTTGGTTACCAACACCCTGCGAATCTTTCTGAGATTAGACGTACTCTCAAAGTCGCAGGTTACGATGATGCGGTGGTGCAGAACTATGGCAAGGCAACAGATGTTTTGGTGCGCCTTGCGCCACATGAGGGTGAAAAGGAATCTATCGCAAATAACATTGTTGAAGTGCTTAATAACAACACCTCCAGCGATGTGACTCTACGCAGGGTTGAGTTTGTTGGTCCGCAGGTGGGTGATGAGCTGCGCGATCAAAGCGGAATCGCCATGATTGTGGCGCTGGGTGTAATGATGATCTACATCCTTTTTCGGTTTCATTTTAAATTCTCTGTGGGTGCGGTGGCGGCCTTGTTTCATGATGTGATCATTACCTTGGGCTTCTTTTCTATTTTTCACATCCCCTTTGATTTGACGGTTCTGGCAGCCGTGTTGGCCGTTATCGGGTACTCCCTTAACGATACCATTGTTGTATCCGATAGAATTCGCGAAAATTTTCATGGTATGCGAAAGGGCGACGCGTTAACGATTATTAATGTCTCATTATCTCAGACACTGGGGCGAACCCTGATTACCTCTCTCACGACCTTACTCGTACTTTTGGCACTTTTTGTCTTTGGCGGGGAACTTATTAAAGGTTTCTCGATCGCACTAATGGTGGGAGTGGTAGTTGGAACTTATTCGTCTATCTATGTGGCAAGTAATATTTTGCTTTTCATGGGTATTTGTAAGGAAGATTTTATTCACACTGATTCAGAAGTGGTGGATGACCGCCCTTAAGTAAGAGGTTGCGGTAAAATACTGGGCTCCCTTTCTAATAATTACAATAATATATGTAACTAGTCAGCTTACGCTCAAATTTGAACAGTTACAGAGTTCGCCGAGTAGTTACTAATAGATAAGAGAGCCAAAAATGAACAAAGCTAAGTCGATTTATATTTCGCTTTACTCAACACTACTTTTTCTCGGTGTGTTTCTGAGTTTAAGAGCCTTGTTTACACAAGCATTTGACTTAACGTGGTTAGGTGCCGTGGTAGCCCTGTTGCCCACTGCCTATATGTTCGGCACCTTAATGACTTTTCGGGTAGCAAGAACATCTTCAAATTTACCCATCCAGATTTATGCGGCACTCATCGGCGGTGTCACTTCAACTGTTGGTTTTTTATTCTTTGAAGGATCAGCCCTTGCCTTGTTCTTTGGTGTTGGCATCGGTGTTATTGGTTTCCTGCTTTATGATTTCTGGTACTCACGCTTTACTCGTTCGTCGAATACGGTGCTTCAGCTGGGTAACAGGCTGCCTAGTTTCGAATTAAAAGACACGCAGCTTGGGCCTGTAAATTCTGCTTCTTTTATCGGCAAGCCTACTTTGATGATTTTCTTTCGTGGTAATTGGTGCCCCTTGTGTATGGCGCAACTCAAAGAGGTGGCGGGGCAATATAAAGAGATTGCAGAAAAAGGGGTTGAAGTGGCCTTGATTAGCCCTCAGCCAGAAGCCAATACTCAGAAGCTGGCAAAGAAATTTGATGTGCCTTACCGTTTTCTCACCGATGAAGGCAATAAGGTGGCAAGGCAGCTGGGTATCATGAACGAAGATGGAACCCCCGCCGGTTTAGGTTTGATGGGGTATGAAAGCGAAACGGTCTTGCCGACGGTTTTATTAACGAATGCGGCAGGTGAGTTGGTTTATATTGATATGACCGACAATTACCGAGTACGCCCTGAGCCTGACCAATTCCTAAAGATTATTGAAGAAAAAGGCGTTGCGGTTTAAGCAGCGGAGCCCTGAGTGAAATAAAGGGTGTTTCAGCGGCTGGGCGCCTTGTCTTCTTCTTGTTCTATATCCTCATAATTTTCTTGTAGAAATCGCGGCGAGCAGATCGCCAAAAAAACCAAATCATTGTTTCCTGTGTTACGAATTCGCTGTGGGCAAAAAGCAGGGATTAATACCACATCACCGGGGGAAACCGGCTGTGCTGCAATGTCCCCAATATCCACTTCACCGTCACCACTGAGAACGTAATAGCGTTCTATGGTATTTTTTAAGCGATGCCAGCGGGTAGTAACACCGGGTTCTAGGCGTGCTTGGGCTATGGATACATCTTCGTCAGTACTTGAGTTGGAAAGCTCAATAATATGGCAAAGCTCTTCGGTGAAGGTTTCTTTCTCTGCCCGAAAAGTTAGAATTTTTTCGTTCATGTTGTCTACATATCTCTGATAAAAACTGCCGTACTGTTTCAAACATAATCGTCTGCGCCGCTTCATTAGGATGTAAGCCGTCATTTTGCATGAGTTTCATATTTCCTCCCACATCTTTAAGCAAAAAAGGTAGCAAAGGCAGGTTTTTATTCTTTGCGATGTTTACATATACCGCATGAAAGCGTGTATTGAATACTTTGCCATAATTGGGTGGAAGCCGTATTCCCGCTAAAAGGGCTTTTCCGCCGTGCTGTTGTATGAGGGTGACGATATTGTTGAGATTGTTTTCCATAGCATTAAGGGATTGCCCTCTTAGCCCGTCATTTGCCCCCAGTGTTATTAGCACCCAGTGTGGGTGGGTGCTGGCGAGAATGGCCGGTAAGCGCGCCAGTGCACCAGAGGTGGTTTCCCCGCTGATACTGGCATTGATAACCCGTATATGAGGATGGGTGGCTTTCATATGTGTGGCGAGAAGGCTGGCCCAGTCTTTCTCTCTATTTATTCCATAGCCAGCACTTAGGCTGTCACCCATAATAAGCAGGTTTTGCGGTGGATTAGAATTTGCCGCAGACGTTGTTAAAAATAAAATCGCAGCTAATAGCAATTGAATACATAATAAGGCGAGGGATTTTTCATCAATGATTTTTTGCATAGACCTAATTCAATGAATAGAGAACAAAACAACAATAAGAACACCCACATCCTTGAAGCGCAAGGGGTGGAGAAAGTCGTGGCACTTGGGCAGGAAACTATACGAATATTAGAGCCCATCAGCTTATCTATCAAGGCGGGGCAATCACTGGCGATTGTAGGAGAGTCGGGTTCGGGTAAATCGACCTTGCTAGGCTTGCTGGCAGGCTTAGACCAACCCAGTGCGGGCAGTATTATCCTTGCCGGGCATACACTCACTGACTTGGACGAGGATCAGCGTGCGTCTATTCGGGCTCAATATGTGGGTTTTGTCTTTCAATCGTTTCAGCTAATGCCAAATTTAACAGCACTTGAAAATGTCATGTTACCGCTAGAAATACTGGACGAAGAAGAACCGCAAGAGCGGGCATTGGAAATGTTGAACCATGTTGGCCTTGGTCATCGCCTTAAACATTACCCTAAACAACTGTCGGGGGGGGAGCAGCAGCGTGTGGCTGTGGCGAGGGCGTTTGTAACACACCCTGCCTTGTTGTTTGCGGATGAACCTACGGGGAATCTTGATAGAGCCACCGGTGGGCGCATTGCTGATTTATTGTTCCAGCTTAATGAGGAAAACAATACCACCTTGGTTTTGGTGACCCATGACCCAGGGTTGGCAGCGCGCTGTGAAAAGAAGATCACCATCGATGCGGGGTGTTTGAAAAACGACAATGCGACACACCTTGAACCGCCT
>JAESUE010000127.1 GCA_016763235.1 Pseudomonadales bacterium | reverse complement strand
TGCGCCACTTCCGCCACTAGCACCTGAGTCGTTACAATAATAGAAGGAAGCACGATGAACATACTGGTCGTAGGCGGCGGTGGTCGCGAACATGCTCTTGCTTGGAAAATTGCCCAAGATTCTAATGTGGTAAAAGTTTTCGTTGCGCCAGGTAACGGCGGCACAGCCCTGGAACCTAAACTTGAAAACATTGCCATTCAAGCAGAAGACATTGACGCCTTGGTGGAATTTGCCAAACAAAATAAAATCCACCTGACACTGATCGGCCCCGAAGCTCCTCTAGTGGCCGGCATTGTGGATCGTTTCCAAGAAAATCAACTTCGTTGCTTCGGGCCAAGCCAAGGCGCTGCGCAACTGGAAGGTTCCAAAGCGTTCACCAAGGATTTCCTCGCTCGCCATAACATTCCAACAGCTGCCTATCAAAATTTCACCGAAATAAACCCGGCCATCGCCTATATCAAAGAGCGTGGCGCACCCATTGTGGTGAAAGCTGATGGTTTAGCTGCTGGTAAAGGCGTTATTCTCGCAGCAACCGAAGAAGAAGCCATATCCGCTGTTAAAGACATGCTTGCTGGCAACGCCTTTGGTGATGCAGGGCACCGCGTAGTCATTGAAGAATTTCTTCTTGGCGAAGAAGCCAGCTTCATTTGTATCGTAGATGGTAAAAATATCCTGCCGCTAGCCACCTCACAAGATCACAAAGCCCGTGATGATGGTGACAAAGGCCCAAATACGGGGGGAATGGGTGCGTATTCTCCTGCTCCAGTGGTCACTGATGAAATCCATCAACGCATCATGAGTGAAGTAATCATTCCCACCGTTAAAGGCATGGAGAAAGAAGGACAGCCCTACACAGGTTTTCTTTATGCAGGCATTATGATCGACAAAAACGGCATCCCGTTGGTGCTTGAGTACAACTGCCGCTTCGGCGACCCAGAAACGCAACCGATCATGATGCGTTTACAAAGCAGCCTTGTGGCCCTTTGCGATGCGGCTATCGATAAAAAACTGGATGAAACCGAAGCCGATTGGGATAAGCGCGCAGCAGTAGGTGTTGTGTTAGCGGCCGGCGGTTATCCAAATAGCTATGAAAAGGGCGACATCATAAGTGGTCTGCCCAAGCCAGAAGATGAAACCATCGAGTCCGGCATAAAAGTATTCCACGCCGGCACTAAGCTTGATGATAACGGTAATACCTGCACCCAAGGTGGCCGAGTTCTCTGTGCAACTGCTTTGGGTAACTCCGTCACTGAAGCCCAAGCCAATGCTTACACTCTGGTGAAAAGTATCCATTGGAATAATGTTTATTATCGAAAAGACATTGGCCATCGCGCAATTTCCAGAGAAGAGCAAAAAAACAAAATCTCGTAAACTTTCTAAGCCTGTATTTCAACCCGCTGAAATACAGGCTTAGAGGTGCATCGATTTTTTCACTGGTAAGGCTCGTCAACGCGGCATAGCCGTACTTATAAGGTCTACACCGCTCTGGGTATAAAAGCCCGCTATCACCCCACCTGTAAACATTTTCCTTTCAACTCCTTAGTGCGTGCGCACTCCCCCAATTCGATAAAAATTCCGAGAATTTGTGGCTGAACTGAATAGTTTTACTGCAGACATATTTATCGTAGCTTCTCCATACCGCCGAAAGCCTCCCCCCCCCTTAGTTACAACGATGCATTTGCGTATCACTCACTACGATCTAGAATTAAAAGGGCACTATTTCTTCCGATTAGAGAAAAAACATGCATCGTTACCCACTTAACATCCCTATTTCAACAGCAGTAATTGTAGGGTTATTAATTTCTTCTCTCGTTTTCATCGGCGTAAAACACCTTGAAGAACAAAAATTAAAACAAGAATTCAACAATATCACTCTCAATATCGCTAAGGATTTCGAAAAAGAAATAAACACCCAGCTATACACCTTAAAATCTATCGCCACATTTTTCGAAACTGCGGAGTTCGTGGATCGCTATGACTTTTACACGCTAGTAACGCCACTCTACAAAAGGTCCAGTGCATTTCAAGCAATCGAGTGGATTCCTATTGTCCCATTTGAAGAACGAAACCATTACGAGTCTTTTGCTATCTCCGATGGTTTCCCCGGCTTTAGGTTTATTGAAAAAAGCCCTAAAGGCGCATTTATTCCAGCTGAAAAAAAAGAGGTTTATTACCCTGTATTTTACTTAGAGCCCTACCAGGGAAATGAAGCTGCATTAGGTTTCGACTTAGGCTCTGAAAGCACCCGACTAAGCGCTATTAATGAGGCACTAAAAAGCAACGCAGCATCAGCAAGCAGCCCTGTCTCTCTCATCCAAGGAGATTATTCAAAACCAGCTACGCTGGTGTTTGTCCCTATTTCAAAAAAGGCCAAGACCAGCCCTGACAAAAAAAACAAAGTGAGTGGGTTTATTCTTGGGGTTATTAAACTCGACCTTTTACTAGATGGTATATCTCCAGACAAATATCGCCGCTCCTCAGAGTTTAAGCACATTAATATCACTCTTTTTGAAAATAACGACGACATGAGCCGCACCTTTATAACCTCAAAAAACTATCCTAAAGAAAATGTATCTCCAGCAGGAAACACTAAAAAATACACCATCAGGAATACACAAGAAATAAAATTTGCGGACAAATCATGGCAAATTGTTATCGCATCCAATCACTACCAATATTTTTTCCTGCCTAATCTAAAACCACTTTTTGCATCTGGAATTTCAGTGCTATTTTTTATAACACTTATCGCTCACCTCATTTCGATAATGAAACAGAAGGATCGAGCTGAAGAAAACCTGGAGATAAAAACGGCGTCTTTGATTTCCAGTGAACAAAGCTTACAAGCAATTGTCGAAAACATGGCCGATGGGCTTATCACTATAAATAAAGAGGGCGTCATAGAATCATTCAATAGTACCGCTGAAAAAATATTTGGGCACACATCTGAACAGATTATTGGAAAAAATGTGAGCATTCTTATGCCAGAACAGTTCCAATCTGAGCAGAGCCATTATCTACAACAATTATCTAAACCTGGAAGAGAAAAAATTATTGATGTTGGCAGAGAGGTGGGAGGTTTGAAATCAGATGGCACGTTAGTCTCCATTGATCTATCCCTGTCAGAAATCAATATTAATAATAAACCTATTTTTGTCGGCATCTTTAGAGATATCACGGAACGCAAAAAGCTTGAAAAGATGAAAAATGAATTCATCTCCACCGTTAGCCACGAACTTCGTACGCCTCTCACTTCGATTAGAGGTGCGCTCAGTATTATCATAAACAAAAGCGAAGATAATTTCTCAGATAAAACAAAAAAAATGCTTTCCACGGCAGAAAAAAACAGTAAGCGCCTTGGGGAATTAATCAACGACATTCTCGACATGGAAAAGCTCGATGCAGGTATGCTTTCATTTAGAAAGGATGTTTTAAACGCCAACACCGTAGCCAAGGCTGCATTTGAGGCTGGAGAGGGCTACGCAAAAAAACACAACATAATGCTGTCCATAAAACTCCACCCTTCCAACGACCTAATGATTTGGGGCGATGAAAGGCGACTTCTACAAGTTTGTGCAAATTTATTATCAAATGCAATTAAATTTTCACCCGAAAACTCTCCGGTCAAAATAGAGGTTTCAAGCATAGAAAACGTCGTGCGATTTACTGTTTTTGATCACGGAGAAGGCGTATCAGAGTCCTTCCGATCGCAACTATTTGAACGTTTTTCTCAAGCAGATAGTTCCGATACGCGACAACGGGGAGGGACAGGGCTGGGACTAAATATTAGCCGCGCAATTATAGAAAAACATAAAGGAAAAATAGATTTTTACCGAACAACTGACAAGCAGACGGCCTTTTATTTTGAAGTTCCAATTTACTCAGAAAAACAGGAAAATAAGGAGCACTTATGAGTGACAATATTAGATTGCTCTATGTAGAAGATGAAGAGGACATTCTCGCAATTGCGGAGTGCGCACTAGAAGACGAAGGTTTTGACCTTCTTTTCTGCTCATCCGGTCTGGAAGCACTGGAAAAAGCGGAGGCATTTTCACCTGACATCCTATTATTGGACGTTATGATGTCAGGTATGGATGGACCAACGACCCTAGAGAAGCTCAGAAAAATACCTCACTTTGAAAACATACCTGCATTATTCCTAACGGCAAAAGTGCAACCGCAAGAAGTTAACGCACTTTTGGCGCTAGGGGCAAAAAAGGTAATCTCTAAACCGTTTGACGTAATGACGTTAGCCGACCAGATAAAAGATGCGCTATAGTTAACAAGGTTATACGGACATTCCCAAGAAATATAATTTTGTCATGGAGGACATTTTGTTAAGAATCTTTCTTTTAACATCGCTCATACTTTTTACTGGCTGCGCATCAGCACCAAGCTGGCCGCCCAAAGAAAATGCCATTATTTATGGTTTATCCCACGACGCAACCATGAGAAGAGTCATGGATTATTGCAGTGAGGCCCAACCGGCATTAAAAAACAAAGCATGGGAAGCCAAAAAAAACTGGTGGCAACGTAATGGCCTCTTTATCGAAGCCGCAGACTATGGTTTTTCATATAATTTGTTAACTCTCAATGGAGACAGACAAGAGACTAACGCCCGTTATGCGATGGCTCTCGCGCTTGAAGTAGAAAAGACGGCTAATTCAAGAGCAAAAATTGTGACCACATCCCAAGGGGCGGCAGCTTGTACCAAAATCATTGCGGAATACAACGAAGGGAGCAGAGATCTGGATAAAAGTTCTGAGTTCCACCCAATTCTTACCGCTTTGTACCAAGCGAAAAAGACCCACGGTGACGACCTTCTTCTTAAACAAGCGCGGGTGGCAAAGGTAAGCGGTAAGCGCTTCTCCCGCAGCAGTATTACCGCTGAACGACTGGTCAAAAGAACGGTCTGTCCCAGAGCCATAGTAAAGACGCTCAGGTCAAACTGGCCAACTGAAATATTTGAGGCCACTTGCCCAGATAAAAGTTACTCATTGATATCCTGCGAATGGGGTAACTGCAAAGTACGCTAAGATTGAAAAGTTGAATCAGCAGTGCAGCTTATTTTTCAGTCGCTGCTGATTCAAAGAATTCACAATGACGTTAAAACATCGTTTTTAATGTCGGCCAAGTCATAAACACCACTGTCTAACACCCATCCAGAAACCAATTCTGCCGGTGTTACGTCAAATGCAGGATTAAAGGCATCCGCTGCATGAGGGCTCCAGACCACTTCCCCAAAACTTCCTTTCACCCCCCTTACTTCAGACTTAGCCCGTTGCTCAATAGGAATAAACTCACCACTTTCGCACGTGGCATCCACGGTTGTTCGGGGGGCTACGACATAAAAGGGCACGTCGTGAAAATGAGCAAGAACAGCTAGATTATACGTTCCTACCTTGTTGGCAAAATCCCCGTTGGCGGCAATACGGTCGGAACCTACAAAAATTTTATCGACGTTACCCGCCCTCATTAACGAGGCGGCCACGTTGTCACAAATAATCTGATAGGGAATCCCCGCTTGCTCCATTTCCCATGCCGTGAGCCGCCCCCCTTGGAGCAAAGGACGGGTTTCATCCACCCACAC
>JAESUE010000126.1 GCA_016763235.1 Pseudomonadales bacterium | reverse complement strand
TTGCACATAATATATTATGTAATTCATATGATTTAACCATTGCTTGAATATGTTGGTAATTCGTCTTGGCTCTCTTTGGTGTGGATGCTACGTTCGCGCCGCTCACTCAGCACAACACCAAAAGCAGCTCATGGTCATCTAATTATTAATAATATGACTCATGATTGAATCGTAAGACATGTTTTGTTTTTCACAAACAGGTAATAACTCAGGATATTCTAACCACTTCGACATTTTAGAAGAGACCAACATATCCTTAATCAAATCACTCAAGGTATCAAAGCCAAGAGCCTTCTTAGCTTCAAGTAGAGTTAAATAGATAGGGTCTGAAACCTCTATAAATGCGGTTTCGGCAGGTTTTTCTATAACAGTGTTAGAATGTAAATCAGACATGATAGATACTCCGAGTATCGTTGTGTTTAGGTGGTCGTTAGGATTCCAGTCCTTTCGATCACCGATTTTGTTCTAGCACCTACATACCTGTACATGTGTGTTGCACACACACCCACAGGTACGCAGCCACTAGAACAAGTCTTTTTGACCGTGTTTAGCTAAATAACGCTTCATATAAGAACGCAACTCTCTAGACGATGAAGTATCTTGTTCTTTACAACATTGAACAAACGCATCTCTTAAATCTAAATCGCATGCAAATGAAAGTTGTATTCTCGCAGGAACTTTTGGTTTAGCTTTTTTCTTAGCGGCCATAATATCTCTTTAAATTTCGTTACTAGTTAAACGCTAGTAATAAACTAGCACTACACTAGCCCACCTGTCAAGCTATCGAGATGTTTTGAATGCGCCGCAAATCTAGCAGCATCAGAATATGCAAAATCTTCTGGTGGTGGATTTGATATTTTAAAAGTATCTGAAAGCAACTGTTGTCGTCTAGACATTTTTTTACGACCTTTCTCAATTTCACGAAAAAGCCAATCTTGATCTACTTTTCCAGAATCCAGCAGCATTCCTATCGAAGTAAAAACTGAATGTTCAAGCCAATTTTTCGATCTATCTAGACTATGATCCTTTGTTTCTAATCTCATTCCTGCTTTTTCTGCATCTTTGACAAAATCCGCCCACCAGCTGATTAAATCCGCTCTAGATCTATTGCCCGAACCCGTATCCGTATCTATTACATCAACAAAATCTCTAACATGCTCCATGAAACGCTTAGGCCACAGGGTTAGGTCTGTTTTGAGCAAATCCTTAAATATCATATCCGCCCTGGATTTTCTAAGCTCTAGCTCAATTCTGTTGTAACCACGAACATCATAACAACGCATGAGACGTTCAGTACCTTCTCCGCGATTACCCAAATACCAGGTCGATGAAACAACTCCATTTTGTGCCTGACTTTCAATCCATTTCGTGGTTCTGCAATGCGTTCTTATTTCTCTAGCATCGTATGCATCTTTTAACATACGTGGAGTAATGTCCGAATGGTCGTAAGCTCCATCAAAGCGTGTCACGTTCCATTTCTCAAATTCCCTATCAATGGTCTTAGCGAACTCTATAAGCCTCCCCTGACCTATTGTATCAAGTGCCTTACCCTTAATTTCAATATGACAATGGTTTTGATCCTTGTTAATCGGTTCGGCGTACAAAGTCACGCCAATTGGGGATACCCAGAGCTTTTTGTATCCGCGTCCCCCATGTCCAATATCGTGAAAAAGATCAGACCAGTGATAATCGGCAATTGGTGAGCCAGAGATCAATAAAGGCACTAATTTGGTGAAAACTTGATCAAAACAGTGGTGAATAGTGACTGAAAACCAGTCGCATTTGAACTCTATGCCCTTGTTTGTATTTTCTACCCCCCTATTAGTATTGGGGACGACAGCCTGATTCAGTCCTTCTGCAGCGATTTCAGACCACGGCTCAGCAAGCTGTGTTTCAGCTATGATCGTATTTAGTAATTCTGTGGTGTTTTTAGTGAATTCAGGCACTGAAGCACCGGGAGATTTCCCAAGCGCACAAGATTTGATATACAATCATGTCTACTCTCATTGTTTAGCGTGGGCCTCCCTGTTTAGCGATATGGAAGAAAGCCGATTTGTGAACACTGAGAGATTTAAAATAGCCGGACTGGCCTCTCATACCCAGTCCGGCTTTTTAATGTCTCAATATTCGTTAGTTGCTGATACTACATAATTTAGTTAGTTATTGCTAATTAGGTGCTTTTTGACCGACTTTTTTTTGCTGTTTTCGAACACTCAAGCCCTTTGTTTGTGTGGTCTCTAGAGCGTTGAGAGGGCCGTAGGGTGAAGATTGTTCCGTATTACTACCAAGTGGCTTTTTCGCTTCGCTCAAAATCCCTAAACAAATGCCTTTGGCAACCCTTCGGGGACGTTCGCCACGTGACAGGGTCAAGGGTGTTTTTCATAATAAAGTTAAGCTGAAACCTAAACTCGACATGTTGAAGCTGGTCACACCCTTGGCCCAGTCTTAAGCGTGAAATTCATTCAGTCGATCAAATACTGAATCGGAACCCTCGATAGAATTTCGACGCATACTAGATAAAGCTGAGGGGACCCCGCGATTCAGCATTTGACGAAGATAGCTCAAACTTTTGATCGAATGCCTCTACTAGCTCTTTTCTAGCAACCTCGTGAAATCCTGGCATGTTAACGAATTCTATACCTTCAGAATTCGCAACAGCTAATGCACTTGCCGCAGTCATCAAATCCATAATCATTTCTCTTAGCTCTGATGCCGTTAGATCAGCTTGTAACCCTGGGAAATTTTCAACCAAAGCTATGCATTCATTTCTGCCTTCACTATAAGTTATTTTTAATTTTTCACGCATTTTTTCACCTATTTTTTAAATTGGATTGTAATTCGTATTGGCTGTATATGCTTACTCACACAATCGCCTTAGCTACGCACGGAAATTGTGTGAGTAAGCATATACAGCCAAACCTCATAACTATCTAATTATTTTCAATATGATGAATCAACGATGTATAAGACATTTGATGCTTATCACAGACAGACAGAAGATCAGGGAATTCTAGCCACTCTCTTGTTTTACTCGCTGTCAGCATATCTCGAACTAGATCGCCCATAGTCTCAAAACCAAGAGCCTTCTTTGCTTCAAGTAGAGTTAAATAGATAGGGTCTGAAACCTCTATAAATGCGGTTTCGGCAGGTTTTTCTATAACAGTGTTAGAATGTAAATC
>JAESUE010000125.1 GCA_016763235.1 Pseudomonadales bacterium | reverse complement strand
TGTGAGGAAGATCGACCTTGGCCTCTTCCGCCTTTTTCATCAAAATGGCCACTCGGGTTTCCAGCTCAGGAGGCTCAATCGCAACCGTTAAACCCCAACCAAAGCGAGACTTGAGCCTTTCTTCTAAGCCATTGATTTCCTTTGGGTATTTATCGCATGTGAGAATCATTTGGTGATCCCCTTCAAGCAAAGCATTAAAGGTATGAAAAAACTCTTCCTGAGAACGCTCTTTACCTGCGAAAAACTGAATATCATCGATCAACAAAGCATCCACAGAACGGTAGAAACGCTTAAACTCATTAATAGCGTTAATCTGCAAAGCCTTTACCATATCTGCAACAAACTTCTCAGAGTGCAAATAGACCACTTTAGCATTGGGGTTTTTCTGAAGAATTTGATTCCCTACCGCCAACATTAGGTGAGTCTTACCCAACCCTACGCCGCCGTATATAAACAAGGGGTTGTATACGGAACCAGGGTTATCAGAAATTTGCGTTGCCGCAGCTTTAGCCAATTGATTTGATTTACCTACAACGTAATTATCAAAGGTAAATGTTGGATTAATATTGGTTTGATAACGAACGGATCCCTCAGGGTCTGAAGACGAATATTGTCTTTTCTTAATGAGATTTTTTACAGGGGCAACTGGCTTATTATTAATGGTGTTAGACGCTGGAGCAGATTGAACGCCGCTACTTTTGCTTCCAACCTTAACCTTTACCTGCACAATATTCTGATCTATCTCCCCCGCTAACTCTGAAATACGGACAAGAAATTTATCATCTACCCAGTCTTTAACGAAACGATTGGGGGCCAGTAAATGTAATTCATTACCACTTAACTCTGCCTGCAGGGGCCTTACCCATGTATTAAATTGGGAAGCAGGGAGTTCATCCTGCAAATGGTCTAGACACTTTCTCCACAGTGTTTCAGGCACGCAACAATCCCTTCAGTAGAAGTAAATACGAGACCACGGATTCTATACCTCTTGGCCAGTAGCTGCCACTCTTATCAGGAGATCTAGCAAGGGCTAGGCACTCAAAGTGCATGTATAAGCTGTAGACAACAGGATACAAAAATGTGGACTAAACCGATTTTAAAAACGAAGGGGAAGTTATTCATTTTCTATCCACAAAAAATGAATAAGAAATTCACTCCTTACTAAGCCACCATATTACAAGTATCTATTTGTTTTTATTATAATTCTCATAACATATCCATTAAACATAGCTCCCTTAATAACTATAATAAGTATATATATAAATAATATTAATTAATAAGAGGAGCTAACAACTCTGTAAAACGACTGCAAATAAAAAAGGTTTTGTTCAATGAGAAAAACTAGCGTTTGACCTATAGTTTATCTTCAAGTAAAATCCCCGCCCTTTGGTGTCACTTAGATAATTTGGTTTAAATCATGAAAAGAACTTTCCAACCCAGTAGAATTAAACGCGCACGTACACACGGTTTTCGCGCTCGTATGGCAACTAAAAATGGTCGCGCGGTATTAAGCCGACGTCGTGCAAAAGGCCGCAAAGAGTTAACCGTTTAAAATAAATTATACGCCGAACGTATGCCTGTTTTGAGCGAATATCGCTTTACCCCTAAGCAGCGGATTTTATCGAAACACGATTACCAAAAGGTTTTCAACCAAGCCCAATTCCGCAGCGGCAACAAGCGCTTGTTATTGCTAGCAATACAAACAGAGCTTGAAACTGGCCGGCTTGGATTGGTTGTTCCGAAAAAGCACCTGCGTAGAGCCGTTGACCGTAATATTGTAAAACGAATAACACGCAATACATTCCGTTTACGACAATCTGACTTTATCGGTGTTGATATTGTTGTTTTAGTAAAAGGGAAATTCAATATCAAAGAAATCAGAACGCAAGCGACTGATGATATTAATATTCTTTGGGATAAGCTTGCTCAAAAAATTAAGCGTGCAAAGCTGGAACAAACCAAGCAAGACCATTGCACAGACGATCAATAGTCTCATCAACAAGGTTTTAAGAGTGTTTAATCGGCGTTTAAACGTGTTTTGAACTACCGGTTGGCATTTATTAGGACTCTGGATTTAATATGCTGAAATATCCAGTTATATTCATGATTCGAGGCTATCAATACTTCATCAGCCCTCTTCTGGGCAGTCGTTGTCGTTTTTATCCGAGCTGTTCAAGTTACGCTATAGAAGCACTTGAAGTACATGGCGCGTTAAAAGGTGCTTACCTTTCCCTACGAAGACTACTAAAATGCCACCCATTTCATCAAGGGGGTGTAGACTTGGTTCCCTCTTGCAACTCCCATCAACAGAAATCAGAAGAAAAATAACTCCATGGATATTAAAAGAATTGCTTTGATTGTCGCTTTAGCGGGTGTTGCCTACGCTATGATTATTCAATGGAATACCGATTATGGCCGAAACGGTAGCCGTGTCAGCCCGCAACCTCAAGTGGCTCAGGATTCCATGATTCCGCCACTTCCAAATGACCCACTGATTCAAGCATCAACGGCAGGTTCTTCACGTTTAGTGGATAGTGATATCCCCCCTGTTGAAACGCAAGAAGAAGCTCTTCCCGAACAACAAACTCCCGTCGCCAACTTCCAGTACATCAGAGTAAAAACCGATAACCTCGATCTGTTAATAAACCCTCTAGGTGGCGATGTTGAATCCACAACTCTTCTAAAACATCTTAAGAATATTGAAAACCCTGATGAACACTTTGTCTTGCTAGAAAAAAACAGCCGACGTACTTATGTAGCGCAAAGTGGTTTGATTGGTAAAAACGGCATTGATAACCAAGCCGGTGGGCGCCCTTTATTCCACAGCAGCCAGCCTTCTTATATTCTTGAAGAGGGCAAAGATAGTCTTGATGTCACGCTGTCCTATAGCAGTGACAACGTGCAATTCCAAAAGGTTTTTCACTTTACCCGTAGTTCTTACCGTATCGACGTGGAATACATTATTACCAATCAAAGCGACAAGCCTTGGCAAGGTAATTTATTCGCTCAGATAAAGCGGGATCGTAGTGAACTAGATGACCCAGGTGGTACTCCCATGGGCGTACAACCATTTATGGGCGCAGCCTATTGGACAGAAGATAAACCCTATGTGAAATTTGAGTTCGATGACTTTCATGACGAACCCATTAAACAAATTTCAACCGGTGGATGGGTTGCCTTCCTGCAGCATTATTTTGTTAACGCATGGGTTGCCCCAAAAGAAAGTTCTAATACCTACTCGAGCCGGATAAACAGTCGTGGTGAGTATATTATCGGTTTTACGGTACCCGCGATGGTTGTACAGCCAGGTCAGAATCAAAGCGTGACCATAAATCTTTTTTCCGGCCCAAAGGATCAAGATGCATTGGGCGAACTATCTCCAGGTCTTGATTTGACGATGGATTACGGCTTGTTATGGTTTGTAGGGCAACCTATTTTTCACTTTATGTCGTTTATTCATTCCTTTGTGGGAAATTGGGGACTAGCAATTATTATCCTCACTTTTTGTCTTAAGCTGCTTTTTTACCCACTTTCTGCCAAAAGCTTTAAGTCCATGGCAAATATGCGACGAGTGCAGCCTGAAATGACACGCCTTAAAGAACTACATGGTGATGACAAGCAGGCCTTGTCCCAATCAATGATGGAGTTATATCGAAAAGAAAAGGTTAACCCCTTGGGTGGTTGTTTACCGATTCTTGTACAGATGCCAGTGTTTATATCGCTCTATTGGGTGATTATGGAAAGCGTAGAGCTTCGTCATGCGCCCTTTATGTTGTGGATAGACGATATGTCGGTAATGGACCCTTATTTCGTCCTCCCGATCATTATGGGCATTACCATGTTTATTCAACAAAGTTTAAACCCAACCCCTGCGGACCCTATGCAAGCCAAGGTCATGAAAATGATGCCTATCGGTTTTACCTTTATGTTTATGTGGTTCCCCTCAGGCTTAGTACTTTACTGGGTTGTTAACAATACCCTGTCAATTATCCAGCAATACATCATAACCAAAAGGATAGGAAAGGCAGGTACGCCGGCAGGTTAGTGGTAATGGAGTTACCGCAAGACAGTTTTTCATCAGATACCATCGCCGCTATTGCCACTGCACCAGGCAAAGGCGGTGTTGGCGTTGTCAGGGTATCAGGCCCTGATGTTGAGTACGTTGCTAAAGCCATTCTCCCCAAATCTGAATCAGTCCTCAATCACCCTCGTTATGCACAGTTTTCCAGTTTTAATGATGAATTAGGAAACCCCATTGACGAAGGTTTAGCCATCTATTTTCCTGGGCCAAATTCCTTTACCGGGGAAAATGTACTAGAACTTCAGGGCCATGGCGGGCCTATTATTCTTAACCTACTTTTAGCTCGTGTTTTAGACCTGGGGCCCCGTTTAGCAAAACCAGGGGAATTCAGCGAAAGAGCCTTCCTCAATGACAAAATTGACCTTGCCCAAGCCGAAGCCATCGCTGATCTTATCGATGCGGCATCTGAGCAAGCTGCCCGTTGTGCGGTGCGCTCCCTTCAGGGGGCATTTTCACAACGAATTTTAACGTTTGTCGAAAAGCTCATTAAGCTACGTTGTTTTGTGGAAGCCGCCATTGATTTTCCTGAGGAAGAGATAGATTTCCTAAAGGAAGAAAGTGTTCAACGTAACCTTCAAAGTCTCAATATAGAATTAGATGAAATCACCAAACAAGCACATCAAGGTAGCCTGTTAAAAGAAGGTATGGAAGTGGTCATTGCTGGCCGACCCAACGCCGGTAAATCCAGCCTTTTGAATGCTCTGGCTGGCCGTGACAGTGCGATAGTGACTGAAATCCCAGGTACCACGCGTGATATTCTGCGAGAGCATATGCATATCGATGGAATGCCTCTGCATCTTATTGATACGGCAGGTCTAAGGCAAAGTGATGACATTGTGGAACAAGAAGGTATTCGCAGAGCCTGGGCTGAAATAGCAAAAGCGGATCGTATACTTTTAGTGATTGATGGCAACAGCACAAAAGAGAGAGACCCAGATAAACTGTGGCCAGAGTTTTCTCAACAATTACCAGACACTAAAAATATCACGCTCGTAGTCAACAAAGTAGATCTGCTTAACGAGGCGGAGAAAGCGCAAGTAGAAGATTTAAAATGCCCTGTTATCTACCTTTCTGCGAAACATCGAACCGGAATACAGGAGTTAAAAGTACATCTTAAAGAGTTAATGGGTTACTCATCAGGTGGGGAAGGGGGCTTTATCGCCCGCCAGAGACACCTAGAAGCGCTGAAGCGCGCACGGCTTTCCCTTCACGCTGGAATAGAGCAGTTAACCCGTTATAACGCAGGAGAGTTGCTAGCAGAAGAGCTGCGCTATACCCAGGAAGCAATGTCAGAAATCACTGGCGAGTTTCGTAGTGATGATTTATTGGGTGAAATATTCTCCAGTTTTTGTATCGGTAAATAAGCCTATTTTTTAGCTAATAACACCTTTTTCTTTAGCCTTTCTCTCTCTCTTTTTTCCACATTCAAGGAATTTTTTCTCCTACCAAAAACACCATTTTCATGCCCAAACCACGCTCGTGGTCTAATTCTAAAAACAATAATTCCCTTTTGTAACACCTCAAAGAACTGTTCAAGTTTGAGCAGAACAAGCCGAAAAATGTGAGTTTATATGGTTAAATAATTATTTTTTAACGCTTGCTATGCACAAATTTGAGCGTGAGCTGACTAGATACGCACTTTTTTTCATAAAAAATGCCTGTGTATAAGCGATATATCGCTGTGCACACTTGTTTGATAAGTCTTAAAAAATCTAAAGTGATAAAAGTTATTATCATTTCGTTAACCGCTTATTCTACCTAAACGAGCAAGGTTGTACACAGCTTATCAAGCTCGTAATCAAATGATTTAATTATATTTAATTGAGTTATCCACAGAAATAGGCCTCAGTAATAACTAACTATAATAAGATATATAAATATATATTTAATATTAAAGAATAATAACTAAATCGATTACAAATTTGTTGAAAATAACTATTACTAATTACCTCAAGAGTTCTTATACTCGGCACCTTCGATTTTTAGCTTCGATCTAGGACAGCTCATTTGGAATACCCAGATAAATTTGATGTGATTGTGGTTGGTGGGGGTCATGCGGGGACAGAAGCTGCGCTAGCGTCTGCTCGAATGGGATCCACAACACTTTTGCTCACACACAATATTGAAACCTTAGGGCAAATGTCTTGTAACCCAGCCATTGGTGGTATTGGGAAAAGCCATTTAGTCAAAGAGGTGGATGCGCTTGGCGGAGCAATGGCTTTCGCCACAGATCAAGCGGGTATTCAGTTTCGGATATTAAACTCGCGTAAAGGCCCAGCGGTGAGGGCAACGCGAGCACAAGCAGACCGTGTGTTATACAAACAAGCGATTCGATCTACGCTTGAAAATCAAAAAGGCTTATCTATTTTTCAACAGGCTGTGGATGACCTGCTTGTTGAAAATGATCGTGTATGCGGCGTTGTGACGCAGGCGGGCATTCGATTTTCAGCCCCAACAGTTGTGATTACAACGGGAACATTTCTTGGTGGAATTATCCACATTGGCTTACAAAATCATTCTGGTGGCCGAGCAGGTGATCCGCCCTCCATTCGCCTAGCCCAACGTTTACGTGAATTGCCCTTTGACGTAGGTCGTTTAAAAACGGGTACTCCACCGCGTATCGATGCTAAAACTGTTGATTTTGGGCGTATGCAGGCCCAGCCCGGAGACGAACCACGTCCGGTTATGTCATACCTTGGCAATCGGGATTCCCATCCACAGCAGGTGTGCTGTTATATCACCCACACCAACGAAAATACCCACGAAATAATTCGTCAGGGCTTAGATCGCTCCCCTATGTACTCTGGTGTTATTGAGGGAGTTGGGCCGCGTTACTGCCCATCCATTGAAGATAAAATTGTGCGTTTCGCCGATAAAAATAGCCACCAGATCTTTATTGAACCGGAAGGCTTACAAACTCACGAGCTTTATCCGAATGGCATATCAACGAGCCTGCCCTATGATGTGCAGCTTAAAGTCGTGCAAAGTATTCAGGGTATGGAAAAAGCGTTCATCACGCGTCCTGGGTATGCGATTGAGTATGATTATCTTAATCCCCAAGATTTGAAACTCACTATGGAGACCAAATTTATTCAGGGGCTTTTCTTAGCAGGGCAGATAAACGGCACAACGGGTTACGAAGAAGCTGCGGCGCAGGGGCTTCTTGCTGGACTGAATGCATCCTTGTTCGCACAAGGGAAAGACGGTTGGTATCCACGTCGAGATGAAGCTTATATTGGCGTGCTAATGGATGACCTCATCACCATGGGCACCGAGGAGCCCTATCGAATGTTCACCAGTCGAGCAGAATTTCGTTTGCTGTTAAGGGAAGATAACGCAGACTTACGTTTGACTGAAAAAGGCCGTGAACTAGGTTTAGTGGACGATACTCGTTGGCAGCACTTTTGTGAAAAACGTGAAGCGATAGAACGGCAGATGCAATACATGAGAGACACTTGGGTGCAACCAGGTACCCAAGAAGCGAAAAGTATTGAGTCATCATTAGGGCAAACACTTCGCCACGAATACAGCCTTTACGAACTAATGAAGCGGCCTGAGTTAAATTACGCAATTTTGAACAACTTACTGACATTTCCAGCAAACGAACAGGCAGTAGAAGAACAGGTCGAAACCCAAATAAAGTACGAAGGATACATCTCTCGTCAACAGGATGAAGTTGAAAAATTACGCAAACATGAAGGCGCAAAGCTGCCAGAGAGCCTTGATTACCATGACATCAAGGGGCTTTCCAACGAAGTAAAACAAAAATTATCCACCGTTCGGCCGCAAACTGTCGGTCAGGCGGCACGTATTTCTGGTGTTACACCTGCCGCGATCTCACTTTTACTTATTTATTTAAAAAAGAAAAACCAGTTAATCAGGGTTTCTAGCTGATGATTTATGAGAACCTGCTACGTGAGGGAATAGAACAACTTCCGCTAGAGCTTAGCGAAGAAAAAATTCGAGCCCTGCTTGCATATCACCAGCTTTTGCAAGATTGGAATAAAGCGTATAACCTCACAGCCGTACGTAAGCCAGAACAAATGATAATTCGTCACTTGCTAGAT
>JAESUE010000124.1 GCA_016763235.1 Pseudomonadales bacterium | reverse complement strand
TTTTACAGCATCCACAATTGCTTTGAAAGCTTCTGGATTGTTGAGTGCAAGATCCGCAAGAACTTTTCTGTTAATTGTGATTCCTTTGGCATGTACTTTACCCATAAATACTGAGTAAGACATTCCGTGCTCTCTAGCAGCAGCATTGATTCTTTGAACCCAAAGGGATCTAAAGTTTCTTTTGTTCTGCTTTCTGTCTCTGTAAGCGTAGGTAAGTCCTTTTTCTACTGCATTCTTAGCAACAGTGTGGACATTCTTTCTTCTTCCGAAATAACCTTTAGCTTGCTTTATGACCTTTTTCCTTCTGGCCTTAGCTGCTACGCTATTTGTTGATTTTGGCATTTCTTATTGTTTTTTGGTTGTTAGTGCTTCCAACTTTCGATAATTATCGAAACGGAAAACTTAATGAACTAATAACCGGGTTTAACATTATCCTTATTAGGTCAGGATATTAACCATTTTCAAATTAAATCTTAAGATCAAACACAAAGTTGAAGCTTGATGCTTTTAACATCAGCCTTATGTACCAATCCAGACTTAGTAAGATTTCTCTTTCTCTTTTTGGATTTTTTAGTCAAAATGTGACTTTTGTACGCGTGTTTTCTTTTGATTTTACCTGAACCAGTCATCTTGAATCTCTTCTTTGCGCTGGCGTTTGTTTTCATTTTAGGCATTGCTCAAAAATTATTTTCCCGATACCTCGGGGCTGTTATTTACTTTTTCTTTAGAGGCTGGATCATCATGATCATCTTTTTACCTTCCAATTTTGGCATTTGCTCTACAAGACCAATGTCTTCAAGCTCCTGTGCAAATTTCAGTAATAAGATTTCTCCTCTCTCTTTAAAAACAATCGTTCTTCCTTTAAAGAAGACATATGCTTTCACTTTACTCCCATCTCCCAAAAACTTCTTAGCATGATTCAACTTAAAGTTAAAATCATGATCGTCCGTATTCGGTCCGAATCGAATTTCTTTTACGACTACCTTGACTTGCTTAGATTTCAGCTCTTTCTGCTTCTTCTTTTGCTCGTACAAGAATTTCTTGTAGTCAATAATTTTACAAACAGGTGGCTTAGCTTTTGGCGAAATCTCCACCAAATCTAGTCCTTGATCATCAGCCATTTGTATGGCTTCTCGGATGGAATAAACTGCTGGTTCAATTCCTTCTCCAATCACACGCACTTCTTGTGCAGAGATCTTGTCATTGATCTTGTGTGGATCTTCCTTTTTAATTGGTCTACGGCCTCGGCCTCTACGTACTGCTATGGTTAGTCCTCCTCTTTATGATACAATGCCCTTCTAATCCAAAGTTTTGGAATCAGATGGAGTTACTTTAGAATTCAACTCTTGTTCTATTAAATCTTCGATGAATTTTACAAATTCTTCAATGGTTTTTGTACCTAAGTCTCCTTCTCCTTGTTTCCTTACTGCAACGGTGTTGCTGGAAGCTTCACTCTCACCAACAACCAGCATGAAAGGTATTTTTTTCAGCTCATTGTCTCGAATTTTCTTACCAACCTTTTCGTTCCGGTCGTCAACAAGGCTGCGAATATCGTAATTTTTTAACAATTGAGAAACTTTTTCGGCATAATCATTATACTTCTCACTTAGTGGTAAAATGGCCACCTGTTCTGGGTTTAACCATAAAGGAAACTTCCCTGCACAGTGCTCTATAAGTACGGCAACAAATCTTTCTAGCGATCCAAATGGTGCGCGGTGAATCATTACCGGTCTGTGCTTCGCATTGTCGGCACCAGTATACTCCAGCTCGAACCGTTCCGGTAAGTTATAATCAACCTGAATTGTGCCAAGTTGCCACGTCCTTCCAATGGCGTCTTTAATCATGAAATCGAGCTTCGGTCCGTAGAATGCTGCTTCACCGTATACAACAACCGTTTCAAGCCCTTTGTCAGCTGACGCATTAATAATTGCTTGTTCAGCTTTAGCCCAGTTTTCATCAGATCCAATGTATTTTGACCGGTCTTCTTTGTCTCTAAGCGATATTTGAGCCGTGAAATCCTTAAAATCCAATGCGCTCAGAACATAAAGGACCAAGTCAATCACCTTTTTAAACTCTTCTTCTACCTGATCGGGTCTACAGAATAAATGGGCATCATCTTGCGTAAAGCCTCTAACTCTCGTTAATCCATGTAATTCCCCACTTTGTTCGTAACGATATACAGTCCCAAACTCTGCGTATCGAACAGGTAAATCCTTATATGATTTTGGCCTGGCTTTATAGATTTCACAATGATGTGGACAGTTCATTGGTTTAAGAAGAAATTCTTCTCCTTCATGAGGTGTCTTGATTGATTGAAATGAATCTGCTCCGTACTTGGCGTAATGACCGGAAGTAATGTAAAGATCTTTGTGACCAATATGAGGGGTGATTACTGGCTCATATCCGTCAGCGATTTGAGCTTTTCTCATGAATTCTTCCAGCCTGTTTCTTAATGCGGCTCCTTTCGGCATCCACAGTGGTAATCCCTGACCAACTTTTGTTGAAAACGTAAAAAGGTCTAATTCTTTACCTAGTTTCCTGTGGTCTCGTTTCTTCGCTTCCTCAAGTATTTCCAAGTACTTTGTAAGCTCTTTTGCCTTTGGAAAAGTAATTCCATATACTCTTGTAAGTTGTTTGTTGTTCTCGTCACCTCTCCAATAAGCACCCGCGATGCTCATCAGCTTTACCGCTTTGATATATCCCGTGTGTGGAATATGTGGACCTCTACACAAATCGGTGAAATTTCCTTGAGTATAAAATGTAATGGTTCCATCTTCAAGACCATCCAATAGGTCTAGTTTATACTCATCATCTTTGTCTTTGAAGTAGGTAATCGCTTCTGATTTAGAAATATCTTTCCGAACAAACTCGTTTTTTTCACGAGCAAGTTCAAGCATTTTTTGTTCAATCTTTGGAAAATCCTTGTCCGAGATCTCATGATCACCCAAATCCACATCGTAGTAGAATCCATTTTCTACCGGAGGTCCTATCGCTAATTTGATTCCTGGAAAGAAGAATTCAAGTGCTTCAGCCATCAAGTGGGCAGACGAGTGCCACATAGTCGATTTACCCTCCTTGTCATTCCAGGTAAGTAGTTTAAGACTTACATCTTCAGTAATAGGACGGTTTGAGTCCCATACCTCACCATTAACTTCGGCCGCAAGTACATTTCTTGCAAGTCCTTCGCTAATACTCATTGCTACATCGTGAGAAGTAGCTCCGCTCTCGTATTCTTTAACCGTTCCGTCAGGAAGTGTCACTTTAATCATCTCCACAGTTGTTTAAGGTGTCAAAGATAAAAAAAAGGGTATTGCAGGTGAGGTAATTTCAGATTCTGATAAACCTGTTATTCTTCTTGTTTCTTGAGATAAGCATGGATGTCATTTACGATGCGTGCACCCGAGCGTCTACCTGTCATTCTAGCGAGGTCCAGAGCCTCGTCTTCGGACATGTCTTTCTCCCAATGAGTGGTAGAGCCATCTTTTTTTGTTCGGCTCTTTATTTTCTCTTTTTTGTCTTTATAGGCAGTCCAGATTCCTATGTTATCACCAGAAGCCAGAGCTATACTACCATTTGATTTGTAATCAAGGCTAGTTAAAGTGTAAGTATTGCCATCTTCGTGTGAATTGGCGTCACTAACCGTTTCCGTCTTCGAATCTTCGGCCATTTCTAATAAATTGATCCGGATCTTAAATTCAGGAGCAGATTCATCGATGATAATCTTACTTGTTGAAAATTCGCTTTTTAGACCATCTAAATAAGCTTCTAGATATTCCTCCCTTGAGAATCTATCTGTAAATCCTTCTGAACCTCTGTTTATAGAAGTGATGGTGAAATCAGTATTAAAGGAAACTTTTACTTCTCGAGTAAGGTTTCTACTGATGTAGCAACTTTGCAAGAATCCTGCAATGAGTAAAAAATATAATATTTTTTTACTCATTGGCAATAAGTGATTAATAATTAGCCTCGAGATTTTCGTAGCCAGAGGCGAATACAATTGCCCCTTTTTTGACAACAGCTTTTCTACGACCAGTCTCGGGGTCTTCTTCATAATCCATATCGATGGCAGGAATTATGTAGTCCAAGTAGACTTTCGTCAAAAGCAATTTATCTAGTTCTTCTTCAGCCATTCCTTTACCTTCATAATGCTTCCGCATGTTTTCAGTCAGCTGTTTCGAAGTAAAAAAGAAAGATCCGCCTCCTACACTTTTCTTTTCGTAGAGCAGTACCCTTTTATTATAGTCTGTAGGTCTGTTGTAGACCTGCACTAAGATTTTGTCTTCAGTAACGCCACGAGCATCGAAATTGAATTTATAACTCGCATTCAACATCAAGGCAACCTCAATTTCTTTGAG
>JAESUE010000123.1 GCA_016763235.1 Pseudomonadales bacterium | reverse complement strand
TGCAGCGATTGATATGGTGCGATACAAGCGAGCATCAATTGCCGAAGTAATACGACGTATTGCCCCCCCTTTTCCTGCTGCATCCCAGCCTTCAAACACTGCAATATTTGAACACCCCTTTTCACGAGCGTGCCACGTCAGCTTCCCCAGTCGATTTTGATATTTATTCAACTGTTTTTGATATTCTTTACGAGATAATTCTTTCGATAAATCCACTTGATCAAGAATGGTCAGAGAAGCAGAGGGGGAAATAAATGTCTTTGGGGGATTTATTTTCTCTATTTTGTGGGAAGGTTCCTTATCCCGCAAGCGCTGACTAATCGCATTCGTCAATGTTCGCGCTACCGTAATATCTCTGAAGCGTTTGTCTGATGCTTCAATAAGATACCAAGGACATATACCACTATCTGTTTGGCGAATTGCATTTTCTGAAACCAGGGCAAACCGCTGGTAATGTTTTGCATAACGTTGCTCCAGAGACTCTCCTTTTTTCTTTTTGAACTTTTTATCATCCTCCCGTAAACGCAAAGACTGGTCTTTCTTTGAAAGGTGAAACCAGAATTTCACAATCAAAGCACCGTCTTGCGTTAGCATTTTTTCCAGTTCTAAGATACGACCAAGCTCTGTATCAAAGCCCGCTGCTGAAACATTGTTAAATACCCGATCAACAATAGGTCGCGTATACCAAGAGCCAAACATAATACCGATGGTTCCGCGTGGAGGCAGTTTTCGCCAAAACCGCCATAAGTGTGGACGTTCGCGCTCTTCATCCGTTTCATCCCAAAATGCATGCGTCTGTACACCACGCGTGTCCAACCACTCATTCAAGCGGTTAACCACCTCACCTTTACCTGCTCCCTCAACACCGGAAACGATAATAATGACGGGGAAATTAGCTTCTTTGAGCAAACCCTGAACGTCAAGTAACTGGGTGCGAATTTCCGCTTCCTGTTTTTTGTAATCTTCTTTCGATACAGAGCGCCCAAGTTCCACTGCTTCAAACATCAAAAATATACTCCAAAAATTTGTATTCACGTCCTTTTGCCCAGATAGGCCGCTGGATAAACCCTTTATTCAAGACATATTCAGGCTACTCTTACAAAACATGATCGTATGACAGTCACTGTCGCTACGGGTATAGTAACCGTATACATTTATAATAAGCATTAATCGATGGTTTTTGAACCACTCTCATATTATGGAAAAGACGAAGCATAGTTTCGCTGTTTTATTCTCTGACATAGCTGGAAGCACCCATATTTATGAACAATTTGGTGACGCAAAAGCAAGCAGCATCATAAATAATGCCTTGGCACTGATGACAGATATTGTCACGAGCCACGCGGGCACCCTAATAAAAACGATTGGCGACGAAGTAATGTGCCGCTTCTACAATATAGATAACGCCGTTGAAGCCGCCTGTGAAATTAACGAGAAACTACTCCACAGCCCACCAACTCGTGAAATACCGCTTGCAGCAAGAACGGGGATTCACTGGGGGCCAGCACTGCTACAAGATGATGGTGATTTACTCGGAGATGTCGTAAACGTCGCCGCGAGAATGACCTCTATTGCTCAAGCAAAGCAGATCATTACAACTGAAGAGGTGGTTTCCAGGTTAAGCCCTCCGCTAAAGCAAAAATGCCGAGAATTTGATCGGGCAGAAGTAAAAGGTAAATCTGCAGTCATGATCATTTACGAAGTAGTGTGGGAACCACAAGACCTTACACGTATCGCATCACCGCCCAGCCTTACACTAGATACTAAAACGATTACCCCCTTAGAAATCCGGTATCAAAACCAAAACAAAGTGATTTCCAAAGAATCAAGGGCCGCATTAATGGGACGAGGAAAACAATGTGACATCGTTATACAATCCCCATTAGCGTCTCGAAATCATGCCACTATTAAAATTAGCCGAGATAAGTTTATTCTGATAGATCAAAGTACCAATGGAACCTATGTACGCTTTAACTCCGGCAAACAATTTTATTTACGTCGCGAAACCTTACCCCTATCAGAAAGTGGTGCAATAAGTCTTGGCGAGAAATTTTCGAACGACAACACCCACCTTATTTTCTTCAAAGTATAAATTTCAGTACAAAATTCAGCGAACTCTGCAACTGTTCAGATTGCATTCAAACTTGAGCATAACAAGGTGAATAATTACAATTTTACTGCATAAATGACCCTTGACTTTAAACCCCTCTAACTACACCCTAAGCTCTGGGATAAAGGACAAAAAGCCCCAAGAAAGGCGGTGAAGGGAAATCATTCAGCTGAACGATCAGCCGCTGAGACTCTCTCTTACAAAATAACTTCCCTTGCACTCCCTTTCTTCTTAAAACTACTTGTGGCGGCTCACCGCTAATTCGAGCTTTACATGCCCAGTAGCATACCCCCCTCCGGCCTCAACTGTTTAACGCCCACGATTAATGGATAAAACGGTAAAACAATGAAACGACTATTACTCATTCTTCTCTATTTTAGCATTTCATCCTCAGCATTTGCTGGTGGGTATAGGCTCTCATTGCAGGGGCAAAAATCCTTGGGTATGGGGCACACTGGCGGAGCGATTACCGACAGTGCCGAAGTTGTTTTCTTTAATCCTGCGGGCATGACTTTCCTACAGTCAGAACTGGATATTACCGGTGGCGTCACACCCATACAGGGCAATTCAGCGTTTCAAAACCAAATCACCCAAGCCGGTGCAGAAACGGATAACCCTCTGGGCACCCCGATTAATTTTTATGCTGTCAAAAAAATCAACGAACAAGTCAGCTATGGCTTGGGGATTTATACGCCTTTCGGTAATGCGGTAGAGTGGGAACAAGGCTGGGCTGGTTCACATTTACTCAACACCATTGAGCTACAAACCATTTTCATTCAGCCCTCCGTGGCTTACCAATTTAACGACGTATTGAGCATCGGTATTGGCGTGAGTTATGTAACGGGAAATATAGAATTTAACCGCAATCTTTCTACTTCTTTGGCTGATGAGAATGGCGTCCGCTCAAACGTGACGATAGAAGCCTCTGGCGTGAATGCGTGGGGTTATAACATTGGAATGCTGGCACGCATATCCCCCACAATCACCTTCGGCATTGATTATCGATCTAAGGTTGAACTGGAAGCAAGAAATGAACCGGCTGATTTCAGGAATATCCCTTCCTCTCTGCAAAATGCTTTCCCCGATACCACATTCAATGCAGACTTGGTTTTACCGGCCGAATTCACTTTGGCTATGGCCTACCATTTTAATGCGCACACCGTTGTCGCAGTCGATTTTAATCGTACGTTCTGGAGCGCCTACGAGAATCTAAACGTCAATTTTAACAATAGCGCTGGCACATCTCTCAACCCGAGAAATTATGAGGATTCCAATATATATCGCCTCGGTGTTCAACATCAGATTGAACAGTTCGCTTTTCGCGCAGGTGTTTATATAGACAAAACCCCCGTCAAACCGGGATATTTCACACCAGAAGCGCCTCGTAATGATTCCATTGGAATAACGTCTGGGCTCAGTTATGCCATATCCGAAAATTGGGTGCTCGACCTTTCTTATCTATTCCTGATATTTGATGAGTTTGATGCGTCCTACGACTTCTATCAGCAGTCAGGCAGCACCATCCCTTTTTCAGGTGAATACAAAAATACCGCCATCGCCTTTGGTTTTGGCGTTCAATATAAAATCTGAGGACAAAGACCATGAATACAAAAATTATCCGGCGGTCATTTGGCCTCACACTGCTACTAACGACACTGCTCGCGTGTAACGCCGAGTTTGATAACCCTGTCGGTGACGAAACACACTTTAATAGCGGTTCCGCAGATTTAAGTCATTTTGTCAGCCTGGGGGATTCCTTAACTGCCGGGTATGCAGATGCAGCACTGTATCTTCACGGGCAAGAAAACTCCTACCCAGCGATCCTCGCTACACAGTTCGCAAAGGTGGGTGGAGGCGACTTTAATCAGCCATTGGTCAGCGATAACCTAGGAGGTTTGCTCTTTGGAGGAAATGCCAACCCTGCGTTTCCTAATCGATTAATACTGAATGCCGAGACTGAATCTCCAGAGCCTATTGCCGGAATTTCCACAACCGAGGTTTTCTCCCCATTAACCGGCGCGTTTAACAATATGGGAGTGCCCGGAGCCAAATCCTACCACCTTATTACGCCAGGATACGGCGACCCTGCTGGCGTAAGTGCTAGCCCTGCAACAGCAAACCCCTATTTTGCACGTTTTGCTAGCGAGGCCAATACCACTATGCTCAGCGATGCGGTATCGCAACAACCTTCATTTTTTGTTTTGTGGGTTGGGAATAACGATGTTCTTTCCTATGCTTCATCCGGTGGAACAGGAACTAATCAGCTAGGTAACCTTCATCCATCTACTTATGGGAGCGACGATCTTACCGACCCCAACCTGTTCGCAAGCATATACAGCCAAGTGGTAACAGCCTTATCCGCAGCGGGTGGCAAGGGTGTACTGATCAATATTCCCGATATTAGCGCGATTCCATTTTTTACCACCGTGCCTTTTAATGCGCTGCCGCTAGATCAAGAAACCGTAGATTTACTGACTTCAGGGTACGCCGAATATAACGCAGGCTTGCAAGCGGCTTTTCAAGGAAGTCTCATCACCTCCGATGAACAACAAGAACGAAGCATTACTTTTTCAGTGGGCCAAAATGCTGTCGTTATCGAGGACGAGTCACTGACCGATCTTACCGGTTTAACCCTACCATCAATCCGACAAGCCACCGCAAATGATCTTATCCTACTGACTACCGCCTCCAAAATTGGTGAGCCTGTTTCTGAAGGTAGTACTTCACTCTGGGGTGTTAACACCCCTCTTGCCGATGAAGATGTACTCACCCCCATGGAAATAGACCTTATCACTACCGCCCGACTGGCCTTTAATGCCAGCATCAAAGGCATTGCAGACTCCAACGACAACATCCTCTTTGTTGATGTTGCAGAACTGCTAAATGAAGTACAGCAAGGTTTTTCTTACGGCACTGGATCCATCAACGCCACCTATGCTACAGGTGATGCCTTCTCGCTGGATGGCGTACACCTTACCGCCAGAGGCTACTCTGTTGTCAGCAATGAAATCATCGACACCATCAATACAGGGTTTCAAGCAAATATCCCTAAAGTAGACCCCGGAGCCTATAGCTCTATTTCTTTTAAATAAAATTAAGGTAACTATTCAGCTCACTCTCAAATTCGTGCATAACGGCGTTAAAAAATGATCATTTATGAGTATAAACTCACATTTTTCGCCTTGTTCTGCTCGAATTTGAACGCAATCTGAACAGTTACAGGGTTCGCTTAATAGTTACAAACTTCCACTTTTTAATGCCCACTAAGCCCTGAAATCTTTAATCGGCCCGGACACCATTTAAAAATTCACAAGCCTCCGGGGCACCATCAAAATAACATACCCCCTTCCCATTTATTTTATCGTTAGAAAAAACGCCTTCATAACGGCTGCCATCCGCCCAATAAAATATTCCCTCACCTTGCTTTTGACCTGACTTAAATTCACCTTCGTATCTCTCTCCGCTTGGCCAAGAGTAATCCCCTTTTCCGTCGGGGAAATCATGCTTAAACTCACCCTTATAGCTACGACCATCAGAATATTTATATATGCCTTCTCCGTGCTTCAAGCCCTTCACAAACAAGCCTTTATACGAAGCGCCATCCGGCCAACTATAAGCACCACTTCCTGATGGGCTACCGGCTTTGAATTCACCGACATATTTCTCGGCATTAAGCCAACTCATCTCGCCATTACCGCTGATCCCATCGTTTTCAAACTGCCCTTCATAAACCCTGCCATCTGGCCACTTCATGACACCTCTACCCGACCTTTTATCATCGACAAAACGTCCTTCATAACGATTGCCATCAGCCCATACCTGTATACCAATCCCCTGCTTCATTCCTTTAACAAAATCGCCCTGGTAATAGGTTTTATCAGGCCAGCGGTATATACCCGAACCATCTGCCAAGTTATTTTGAAAGCCACCCTCATAGACATGCCCATCAGACCACTTTAACTTTCCCTGCCCATGCATTTGTCCACCTTTAAACTCTCCTTCATAAACTTTGCCCGAGTGCCAAGTTTTTATCCCAAACCCTTCCGATTTGTTTTGCTGCCACTGACCGGTATACTTATCTCCATTCGACCACTGAAAAACTCCCTGCCCCGCCTTGTCTCCATCTTTAAACTGGCCTCGGTACTGACTCCCACTTGGCCACGTGTATATCCCATTTCCATGATACTTACCTAGTTGCCACTCACCTTCGTATTTAGCACCCGCTCCATCCACGTATACGCCGTAACCAGATTGCAGGTCATCCTGCCAGCTACCTTCATAACGAGCGCCATTTGGCCAAATGAAAATGCCATGCCCCTGCTTTTTCTCAGACGTCACCTCGCCAATATAGTGGCTACCACTATTAAAATTAACTTTTACATTTTCACTTCTCTGGCATGCTTGTAATAGGCTCACTACTACCAGAAGGGTGAACAATACGCAGTTTTTACCTGCTTTTTTTGAAGGAAATACCATTCTCACCTTTCACCTACCCAATGACAAAAAACATTATTTCTGAAACAAGTAATAAGCGCGCAGACTGAAAATCCCTAAGTTCAGCCGCCCTTACGCCAATCTCACCTATTTTCAATGCATAATCCAATACACTGTCTATATTGGAAGCGAAGAAAATACATTTATTTTTCTGTAAAGATATAAATATCCCTTAGAATTCTCACAACTACTCTATCTAAGTTTAGGATGCAGATGCCCAATACTTATACTTTCGTTAGTTACCTTGTGTAACTATTTCGTATACAGGAACCATTGCGCCTCCTGTAAATATGGATGACGCAACAAAACTTGAAAAATGAAAAAAATAGCGTCACTGTTCAAATTTGAGCAGAACAAGGCGAAAAACAGGCGTTTATATGGTTAAACAATCATTTTTTAACGCTATTATGCGTGAGCTTGCACGTGAGCTGAATCGTTACAAAATAGCGTTATCAGCTAATTATTATATGCATTACTTCCTATCCACTCGGAGACAAAGGATCAGTAACACCCTAAAAAACATGCTACTGTGCTTACCTCTCTTACTTGCACCCATTTCATGCAGCCTCTACGCGACAGAGAATACAGGCGAACACCACTGGTCTTTGGGGGCCGGAATCGGTTTCTATAGCATCCCAGACTACCCTGGCTCAGAGCATGTAAATAACGTTTTTACTCCGATTCCATACCTGCAATACCAAGGCCCAAGGTTAAAGCTTTCTAATGGTCGAATAAGCAGTCTTATTTTTAATTCTGAGAAACTGGTTATTGATATCAGCGCAGATGGAACACCCCCCGTAAAAAGTACCAATAATGATATCCGGGAAAACATGCCCAACCTAGATGCAGTTTTGGAGATGGGGCCAGCTATAGAGTATTACCTGTGGAAGAGAAGTGGGAATAAACTATTTTTAGATATTCCCTTGCGCTATGGCCTAGCGAGCGACCTAAAGCAGGTAGAAACAATCGGATGGATCAGCAATCCACGAATCAAATACCACTTCCAGTATTACCAGTGGCGCTTCCGGGTGGGCCTCGGACCAATCTACGCCAGCAAGGAACATAATAACTATTACTACGGTGTCAAAAAGAATTTCAGCGCAACAGACAGGCCGTTATTTACCGCTAACAAGGGGTACAGCGGCTTCCTTTACTCAGCAGGAATGCAGAAGAGGCAGGGTAATCTTAAATTTGATACTTATATTAGATTGGTTGATTTATCAAATAGCGAGCGATCAGATAGCCCTTTGGTCAAAAGAAAGGCCAGTTTACTTTGGGGAACGTCTATTACATGGATATTTTTTACCCAATAAAAAAGACCGTATTAAATACGGCCTTCTTTATTAGGTACATGACTTAACTCGCGCCTACTCAGCACACCCGCCATTCCACGGGAATTTGAGAGTAAGCGGAACAGTCACCAGTGATCACTCAAAGTGGGATACTATGCAGCAGCTCCCTTAAGCTTAGTAAGGACTAATATCCTATTAAAACACTCCAAGAAAAAACCCGTTATTGCGAATAACCCCCAACCCAGCACAACAAATCCCCAGTGCACTGGCGCGGCAAATAGCTCTTCTGCGTAGAAGAAAGTATGACCCCACTCGTTATAACCTAAGTTGGGCATAATCAACAACGGCGCTGATCCGGCAATAAGTAATGGAACAGAAACCCGCCCCTGATAGTATGGCATACGCGTATGCAGCCACAGCAAACCAATCACAAGCCCTACTCCTGCCCCTGGAATGAGTCCGTAGAATAACTGGATATGGGTCGGGGTAAAGTCAGTATCACGAATCGTAACTTGGTGCCACGCAGCATCAGCTTCAACCCATATTCCCAACACACACACCACTAAAAAACTACACACAGCCATGAAAGTAAACACCATCATATACCATCCAAGCTCATCACTTGCAGGCATGGCCATTACTTCTTCTCTCGATGGACGAGTAAACCAAACCCAAGGCACACCTATGGCACCTACTATTCCAAGTACGGCAATCTGCCCATAAAACCAACTCATCCAATAAATTTGAAACTCTGGCTCAAAATAATCAAGGCCGACGGTAAAGGCCGTACTCTCCATGTACCACCGGTAAAGCCCCAAACCGATAGCAGCTATTACAGCTACTGAAACTGCAGCAGCTAGAGGTGCCCTTGGTAAACCCTCGGCATCTTTGGGGTACAACATACGTGTTATAAAACTACGTTCGGAAGATGGTGCTACAGGTTTATTCGTAACAGCAGCCATAAGTATTCTCCTCAGTTATTTTAGTAATGTAACTACTCAGCTCACGCTCAAATTCGTGCATAACAGCGTTAAAAAATAATCATTTAAACTCACATTT
>JAESUE010000122.1 GCA_016763235.1 Pseudomonadales bacterium | reverse complement strand
GAGAGCTGGAAGTCCATGATCGTGGACACCATCTCATACAGACCGACGATGGCGACGATGGCGAGCAGATAGGGCGAGCGGAAGACCAGCTTCAACATAAAAATTATTCAGGCCGAGCCAGTACTCTTCCCCTTTGGCGCCTTGAAATGTTAATGGCGTTGCTTTTTGATTGCGATCAAAATGCTGCTCGCTTGAAAAACCCTTGGACTCCAGCTCGGCTATGCTAAGTTTTGGTTTAAGGGGGTGGGAGCGGAAAAAGTCCAAATCTGGATGGGTGTTTTTTGCCGGTGCTGTAATCGGGGCGTTCTTTTCCCAGCCGTGCTTAAGAAAATAATTTGCGATGCTGGCAATGGTATCTTCGTTGCTATCAATGAGATCAGTGCGGCCATCCTTATTGTAATCCACTGCGTAGTGACGGTAGCTGGAAGGAATAAATTGCGGCATACCGATTGCACCGGCGTATGAGCCTTTTGCCTTCGCAGGATCTAAGCCAGCATCTCGCGCTAGAATTAAAAAGTGCTTAAGTTCACTGAGGAAAAATTTACTGCGCTTTGGGTAGTCAAAACCAAGTGTTGATAAGGCATCAATAACCCGGTAACCGCCTTTATTTCGACCATAGCGGGTTTCGACGCCAATGATAGCAACGATAATTTCTGCTGGCACGCCATACTTTTTTTCCACATCATTGAGCAGGGATTCATTTTCTTTCCAGAAACTAAGGCCCTGATTGATGCGTTTTTTGGTGACGAAAATTGGCCGATATTCTTTCCACTCTTTACTTTCAGCAGGGCGGGTCATGGCCTTGATAATACTGTCTTTACGCGTTACATCAGAAAACAGATAAACCAGTGATTTCCGGTCAAACGCTTCTTCTTTTTCGAGCTCATTCACCAGCTGTATAAATTCTTTACGCTGTAGGTAGTCACCCGCTTGCGCCGTAGCACCCCATAAAACACCTATTAATAGGATAAAACAAAAGACTTTAGGGGTTTTAAATAATAGCGGGAGGTGGGTAAATTTAATCATTATGTCTCAATAAGTTGAATGTTTGTGTGGGCGCATGCTGTTAAATGTAGACCATAGCGCACTATGACGTAAATTCTTCGAGGTTTTCTTTTGTGGTGACTATTTCATATTTTAAAGGATAGCGCGATACCTTAGACCTTCTGTCGCATTTTTAGTGCTCTGGATTTTTAGCTTTTTCAGTTGAGAGGTCTAATGGGATAGCCAGCGGCGATGCGTTTGGATGGACATCAGTATCCCAAAACCTGCCATTAGGGTAATAATGGAGGTACCGCCGATACTGACCAATGGTAGCGGTACGCCTACCACCGGAAGTATGCCACTGACCATGCCGATGTTAACAAAAACATAAACGAAAAATGTCAGCGTGATGCTGCCAGCCAGTAATCGACTAAACGTATCTTGCGCCTGGAGGCTGATAACCAGGCCTCTGGCGACAATAAAGAAATAAAGTCCGAGTAGAACCGTTGCACCCAGCAGCCCAAACTCTTCTGCTAAAACGGCAATAATGAAATCGGTTGAGCTTTCCGGAAGAAAATCGAGGTGGGATTGGGTGCCTTCAAGCCAGCCTTTGCCTGATATGCCGCCGGAACCAATGGCCGTTTTTGATTGGATAATATTCCAGCCAGAGCCAAGGGGGTCTCTCTCGGGGGAAAGGAAAGTCAGTACTCTCTGCTTTTGGTAATCGTGCATGGTAAACCAGAGGGCCGGAGCGGCACTGATAGCCAAGCCTGCACCGATGGAAATAAGCCGCCAGCTTATGCCCGCCAGAAATATCACAAAGACACCTAACTTAGTATGAGGAGAGAGGTGCCGAGATCTGGCTGTTTAGCGATGAGTAGCGTAGGAATTATTAGAATAATGAGGATGCCAAATAGGGAGCGGGCGCTAGCGGGTACGATGCGTTTTGAGAAGTACTGAGCTGCCATGATGGGAACGGCTAATTTCATAACTTCGGAGGGCTGAAAGCGAGGAAGGCCCGGCAATGCCAGCCATCTCTGTGCGCCTTTTGCATCGATACCTTTCCAAAGGACGGTGATTAATAATGCCAGACCGAGAATATAAAAAAATGACGCGTAGCGTTTATAAATCATGGGCGGAATTTGTGCGGCTATGATCATGACCGCAAAGCCAATACCCAAAAAAGTGGCTTGGCGTTCAACGACATGCATTTGTGCACTGCTGGCGCTATAAAGAACCACTAATCCGTATGCACTGAGTAGTAGTAGCGCAACAAATAGTGGTGCATCAATATGGGTAGCCTGGCCAATGGATATGCGACCTTGGGTGTGAGAGCCATCAATTGGCAAGCTGCGAAAGAAGTCTTTTTGTTTCATGGCTAAAGATTCATGGTGTGTTTTTATGCTCAGCCTGTGTTGAGGGCGATCGCTATTCTGCGTTACGGTGCTTTATTAGTCTTTGGTTTAGGCAATAAATAGGCATCAAATATTTTTCGGGCAACAGGTGCTGCGCTCTTGCCCCCGCTGCCTCCATTTTCGACAATAACGGCAATGGCAATTTTGGGGTCATTGGCTGGAGCAAAACCTATGTACATAGCGTGGTCACGATGATAAATGGAAATTTTGTCTTCATCGTACTCTTCTTCCTGAGCAATGCCTAAAACCTGGGCAGTACCGGTTTTCCCGGCAATTTTGTATGTAGCGCCCTTGGCGGCTCTGCGGCCTGTGCCGTGGAGACTATGGCTAACCTTGATCATAGCATTGTGCATTTTCTGCCAGTCTTCTTGTTGCCGAAGGTGGATAACATCTTGCTCCTGTTGTTGTTCTTCCCGCGTGTTCTTGAAAAGTTTTGGGTAAATGTTTTTGCCTTTGTTTGCAAGGATGGCGGTGGCGGTGGCAAGCTGCAAGGGGGTGGCAAGCATATACCCTTGGCCAATTCCTGCATTAAGGGTTTCGCCAGGGTACCAAAGTACCCCTCGGGTGGCGCGCTTCCAGAAGCTGGAAGGCATTATGCCAGTGGCTTCTCCTTTGAGGTCGATGCCTACACGCTCTCCGAAGCCAAACTGTGTCATGAAATCGTGAAGGGGGTCGATGCCTAGCTTATGGGAAATATCATAAAAATAGGTATCGCATGATTCGATGATGGCCTTTTCGAGATTAACCTTGCCATGGCCCCATTTTTTCCAGTCGCGATAAAAACGTTTGTCATTTTTAAGCTGATACCAACCAGGGTCTTTAATGGTGTAGTCCCAATTTGTCACCTTATTTTCAAGGGCGGCTAGCCCGACAAAAGGTTTAATGGTCGAGGCGGGGGGGTATTGACCACGCAGTGCGCGATTAAATAGCGGGCGATCTCTGGAGTCCCGTAGGGCGCTGTAGGCTTTTTGGCTGATACCCGTGACAAATAAGTTAGGGTTGTAAGTTGGTACGCTGATAAATGCAAGTATATCGCCGGTAGCCGTATCAATGGCTACGACTGATCCGTTGCGTTTCCCCAGGGCCTCGGCGGCAATTTTCTGTAAATTC
>JAESUE010000121.1 GCA_016763235.1 Pseudomonadales bacterium | reverse complement strand
TTTGTTCCTGTAATAATGTCACCAAAGGTGATATATGCTGCGCCATCGAAGGGGGCGTGAGTGAGCTTGCTGAGCTTAAATCTGTTACCAATGCCGCGACAGGGTGTGGCGGGTGTGCAGCACTTGTAAAACAAGTACTTGATTCTGAGCTGGAAAAGCGCGGTGTTGAGGTTGACCACAGTCTCTGTGAGCACTTTAACCACACGCGACAAGAGCTTTATCACATGGTTCGCGTGGAAGAGATTCGCAGCTTTGGCGAGCTGATCAATAAACACGGTAAAGGGCACGGTTGTGATATTTGTCGTCCAGTCGTGGGTTCAATCTTGGCTTCCTGCTGGAATGACTACATCCTAGAGAAAGACAATACCCCGCTGCAGGATACCAATGATAACTTTCTGGCCAACATGCAGAAAGACGGCACTTATTCCGTCGTACCACGTATTCCCGGCGGTGAAATTACGCCCGAAGGTTTGATCGTTATTGGTGAAGTGGCTAAAAAATACGACCTTTACACCAAAATTACCGGTGGCCAACGCATTGATATGTTTGGTGCCCGCGTGGATCAACTTCCCCATATTTGGAAAGAGTTGGTCGATGCAGGTTTTGAAACGGGCCATGCCTACGGTAAATCTATGCGTACCGTGAAGTCTTGCGTCGGTAGCACTTGGTGCCGATACGGCATGGATGACAGTGTAGGGTTGGCGATTGAAGTGGAACATCGTTACCGTGGTCTGCGCTCCCCCCATAAAGTGAAACTGGCTGTATCCGGTTGTACGCGTGAATGCGCCGAGGCCCAAAGCAAAGACGTGGGTATCATTGCCACGGAAAATGGCTGGAATATGTACGTTTGCGGTAATGGCGGTATGAAACCTCGTCATGGGGATTTATTCGCCTCTGATCTCGACAAAGAAACGCTCATTAAGTATATCGACCGCTTTTTTATGTTCTATATCAGTACCGCCGATCGCCTGCAACGCACCTCAGTTTGGATGGAAAACCTAGAAGGCGGCTTGGCCTATCTTCAGGATGTCATCATCAATGATAGCCTGGGCCTCAGTGAGCAACTTGAAGCCGAAATGCAGGTTGTGATTGATAACTATGCGTGTGAATGGAAGCGAACCATCGAAGATGATGTGGCCGTACAGCGTTTCACACACTTTGTGAACAGCGAAAAAGCAGACTCCAATGTCGTCTTTGTACGTGAGCGCCAGCAAATTCGCCCCGCTCATGAAGAAGAAAAAAACTCCCTACAAGAAAAAGCAGTAACATCCTAAGGTGAAAACAATGAGCAAGTGGTTAGAAGTTTGTCAATTAGAACAAGTTTTACCTGATAGCGGTGTTTGTGCCTTGGTGAATGAAAAGCAGGTGGCCATATTCCGTCTTGGCGAGAGCGAAGAGCTTTACGCCATTGATAACTATGATCCATTCAGTAAAGCCAACGTGCTTTCTCGAGGTTTGCTTGGCGATATTAAAGGTGAAATTGTCGTTGCGGCTCCAGTTTACAAGCAGCACTTTGTCTTGAGCACTGGGAAATGTTTGGAAGACGAATCGGTGCAGCTGGGAACCTACCCCGTTAAAGTAGAGAATGGGGCTATTCAGGTGCAAATCTGATCCTGTTCTAGTTGTTAAAGGTGTTCATGGACGAACAGCTTTAACACTATTCATCGCACGCTAAAATTCGTGCATAACACGTTAAAAATAATTATTTATGCGTATAAACTCACCTTTTTCGCCTTGTTCTGCTCAAATTTGAACGGTTACAGGGTTCGCTGAATAGTTGCAAGCAGTGTTTCGTTTCCGCAAATGGCGTCGAAGTGCTGTTTTATTTTTATTGCTGCCCTTCCGCTTACCGAGCAGCATTTTTTGATCTACCTCCACCCTTCTATGGTGCCGCGTGGCATTACTGCAATTGGCTGACCCTTCTCGCGTAGCTTTGGTGGAAAATTCACAATAGCATTTATCCCCTTCATGCTTTAGCCTGTTGAATCCATATAAGCAGTACATCACGTGGTCTTACTCCTTTCCATTCTCCTGGGTTGGGATGTCCCTCGTGTGCTCGTATATTGATATGATCGCTGGGTAATAAATAGAACGATGTAGATATATACCCATAGTGTTACCCGAAACGAAGAGCTGAGAGGAAAAATGTCAAGATTACATGCAACACAAGCGAACAGAAGCATCGCGGTTAAAACGCCATTAGATGACGATGTTCTGCTGTTTCATCGCATGACGGCCACTGAAGAATTAGGCCGTTTGTTTCAGTTTAATCTGGACCTTCTTAGTACTAATCCCAAAATAGAATTTCACAAAATACTTGGTCAAAGTATGACAGTGCGGTACCAGCGCCAGGATAAGGAGATTCGCCATTTTAACGGTATTGTCAGTCAATTCAGTCAAGCGGGTAGCCATGGCGACCTCTATATTTACCGTGCAACACTTAGCCCTTGGTTTTGGCTTTTAACGCGCACAACTGATAGCCGTATTTTTCAAAATAAAACCGTACCAGATATTATAAAAGACATCTTTCGGGAGCATGGTTTTAATGATGTTGAAGAATCCTTAACGGGCACTTATCGGGAATGGGAAAATTGCGTCCAATATCGCGAGACCGATTTTAATTTCATTAGTCGCCTGTTAGAGCAAGAAGGAATCTATTACTACTTCAAGCATGAAGAGGACAAGCACACCCTAGTATTAGCGGATTCTGCCAACGCGCATGAAGCTATTCCCGGTTATGAAAAAGTTCCTTTCTTTCCTCCAGAGGGCAGTGAACGGCGAGAGCGTGATCATCTTTACAAGTGGACTTTAAATCAAAATATTCAGTCGGGAATATACACCTTAAATGATTTTGATTTTAAAAAACCGAAAGCTAACCTGTTGGTGAATTCGACCTTTCCGCGCGAGCATGATTTGGCCAATTATGAAGTTTATGATTACCCAGGTGAATACAGGGAAAGCGGAGAAGGCGAAAACTATGCGCGCACCCGAATAGAAGAACTGCAAGTACAATATGAACATGTTCAGGCAAAGGGGAATGCAGCGGGGCTTGTCGCTGGCTGCTTATTTACACTGACGAACTATTTCTCGCGTGAGGATCAAAATCGTGAGTACCTTATTACTGTGGAGCGTTGCCACTTAGGGCCGCAAGAGTACGAGTCGCGTTTTGATCGTGAGGGAGGTACAACTTTTTCCACTACTATTACCGCTATTGATAGCCAGCAGCCTTTTCGTGCCCGACGAAGTACACCAAAACCAATTGTACAGGGTCCGCAAACAGCGATTGTTGTTGGTAAAGAGGGCGAGGAAATCTGGACAGATAAATATGGCCGGGTCAAAGTGCGATTTCATTGGGATCGATTTGGTGAGTCGAATGAGAACAGTTCCTGCTGGATGCGTGTTTCCCACCCATGGGCAGGTAAAAACTGGGGGGCAGTAGCCATTCCGCGGATTGGACAGGAAGTCATCGTATCCTTTTTGGAAGGAGATCCAGATCAGCCGATAATAACGGGGCGGGTGTACAACGATGACAATATGCCACCCTATGACTTACCTGCTAATGCGACACAAAGCGGTATTAAAACTAGGAGCTCTAAAGGCGGTACGTCAGGCAACTTCAACGAGCTGAGGTTTGAGGATAAAAAAGGCGCAGAAGAAGTCTATATTCATGCAGAAAAAGATTACAACTCGCACGTTGAAAATGATTACAACATTGAAATAGAGCATGACGCTAGCCAAACGGTAATAAACAACGCCATCATCGATATTGGTGTCAATCATACGGAGGCGATTGGTGGCGATATGCACCTTGCAGTTACCGGCTCCCAAGATACAGAAGTTACAGGGAATAGAGATATAGCAGTAACGGGTGACAGCACTAATACAATCACGGGGTCCCATACACAGACAGTAACAGGAAATGTGGATACATGGATTCATACTGATGAGTCAAAGAAAGTAATAGGGAACACCTCAGAGATTTTCATAGGAACTAAAAAAGAACTCCAAGTCGGTGCGAAAACCTCTAACTTTGTCGGCGCGGTTCATGAAACGCTTATCGGCGCAAAAGTGGTGTTCAACCTCTCCACAGAAATAGAAACGACCAAGGGTGTGAAGTGTTCTATTTCTGAAGCAAAGTCTGTGCACAAAACCAAGTTGGATAAATATATTGCGGAAAACTTATGGGAGGTGACATGCCCAGATATTCAAATGCTAGGAAAAGACCAAATATACCTAAAGGTCGGAGGCACGCATTTAAAAATCACCAGTAGTGGTGTGGAAATAAAAGGAAACGTTACGATTAAAGGTGACTTGAAAGTGACGGGTAAATTCAATGATCCAGGAACCGCTAGCAATAACTAACTCCTTTTTTGTGATTGAAATTCAACTTAGAAACTAATTGGAAAAAGCCATGACCGATCCTTGGTTCACACCCGAAGTCTACGCCATAATGCCTGGGCTCATAGTAGGTTTATCTGGAGGGGCTTACGGCGTTCTGTTAGGGCTGTTCGTAAATGCTAAAAACTTCAAGAGAATTTTTCTAATAATGTCTGCGGTAGTCCTGTTTATCTGCTTAGGTGTGATTATTTTTGGGGTGATTGCCATGCTTTATGATCAACCTGAAGGCACTTGTTACGATTTTGCATCGACGGGTTTGATTGGTGTTGTGGTGGTGGGTGTTATTTACGGCACAGCGAATAAAATAGGCCTTTTTAGTAATGAAGAGTGACGCTATGGACGTGATCAATAAATCCGGTTTATTGTATGCCCCGCTTGTTGGGAGAATCGGCTTTCCAGGTCATTCATTAACGTTCATTGTAAAGGGGACTTTTGATTTAAACCCTAATGGGAAAGCTCTTCTCTCTGAAAAGCAATTGTTTCCGACCGGCAACGAACTCTATGAAGATGATAACGAAGGCCTAGGAAGCAGTCGTTACGAATCAGACTTCGCTCATTTTAAACCGCGCGCTGATTTACTTCTCGTTGGCAAATGCCATTCCCCTGGCAACAAAGCGGTGCAGAAATGCCGCGCCTCTTTTCATGTGGGGGACATCTCAAAATCACTTGATATAACGGGTAATCGATACAAACAGGGGATATTTAAAACCAACACTACGGCAGAATTTTTCACCGAACTTGAGCTACGTTACGAGAACAGTTATGGGGGCATCTCCTATAAAAAAAACCCTGTGGGAAAAGGTGACGAGAAAGAGGAAAAAGAGAGCGACTCGACGCTCTGGCCGCTTGCCAATATTAACCATACACAGTCTTGTTCTGAACCTGCAGGCTTTGGGCCGCTAGGAAGTACGTGGAAAGACCGCGCCTCTAAAATGGGCAAATATAAAGGTGCATGGCTCAAAGATCGGTGGCCCTGGTTTCCAGAAGATTTTGATTGGGCTTACTTTAATGCGGCACCGCCTGATATGCAGGTTGACGGTTATTTAAGGGGAGATGAGTCACTTTATTTTGAGAACCTTCATTCAAGCCACTCGCAATATCGCTCACAGTTGCCAGGAATAAGAATTCGTCTCTTTATTCATGTTCAAGACGATAAATCGTTAAACGATACCCAGTTTAAAGAAGTAGAGCTAAATCTGGACACGCTTTGGGTTGATATGGAAGCCGAAAAACTGGCACTTGTCTGGAGAGGAGTCAGCGCAGTGCAATCGGAAGATTACGAAGAAATTCAGCACCTCTTTATTTGCTCCGAAAAACTAGACGAAGCACCGGAATCTATCGATTATTATCATAAATATTTTCTTAAAGAACTGGACGAAGATGATGAGGAAGATAGCGATGAAGAGCCAGTACCAGACGACGATATAGATGTTGATGCCGAGATAGCTAAAGCAGAAGCACAAATGAGAGCCTCCTTGGTTGAGGCGGGTATCGACCCTGATACTCTACCGGGGCCCACTCCAGAGCAGAAGGCAGAAGAGGCGAAGTTGCTCAGTGAACTCGGCATCGAGCTTGGCAGTGACCCGCTAACGGCGGAAATATTTAGTGAACGTTTTGAAAGAGGAGAAAGCTTTTCTGACGAAAACCTTCAAGGCCTCGATTTATCAGGGCTTGAAATTCGCGGTGTAAATTTGCAATCAGCGATACTGTCAGGCGCTTGTTTTAGAGGTTCAAATTTAGCAGGCGCAATGCTCTCCGAGGCTGATCTATCGTATGCTGACTTATCTCATGCAAACTTGCAGGGGGTAAACCTAAAGGATGCTGACCTAAGCGGCGCTAATCTTAATGGCGCTGATTTAAGCGCTGCGTTATTGGACGACGCGATATTTGAAAAAGCCACACTGCAAGGATGTATCCTTGAGGGGGTTTCTGCTTTAGCCGCCAATTTTTCAGAGGCAAACCTCTCGCAAGCCCGATTAGCCAAAAGCGTTCTCAGGGAAGCTGATTTTTCAAAAAGCATTCTGATGCAGGCCGACTTTCACGGTGCTGACCTGTCCAATGCCTCCGTTGAGGGTGCTTTAGGCAGAGAGGTTAATATGGCAGAGGCAGATCTAACAGAGCTGCGAGCGTCCAGCGGTTGTGACTTTTCTTACGGAAACTTTACAAAAATTCAAGGAAAGGAATCCATTTGGGAAAATGCAATACTGGTTTATGCTGATTTCAGCTATGCAAAGATGGAGGGGGCTGATTTTACATCTGCCAATCTGACATCTGCGAACCTTCGCGCTGCCAATATGAAGTTTTCCCGATTCTCTAAGGCCAACCTAGAAGCGGCTGAGCTGATTCAAATAAACCTTTTCCAGGGAAGTTTAGAGAAGGCGTACCTTAAAAAAACAAATTTCAAGGGCGCTAACTTATACGGCGTAGAGTTTCTTGACGCCATTTTAGAGGATGCCAATTTTAATTTTGCAAATCTTAAGAGTACAAAGCTCTCTTGAAGAGCTGAGCAAATACCATGCATGGATTTAAAACCGTAGACGATATTACCAACAAACTAAGTGCTGACGAATGGCTTGAAAACGAAATTATTTCTGACCTTGATCTAAGCGGTGCCAATCTTCAAGGTGCAAAGTTTAAGAACGTCACATTTAATCACGTTAACTTTGGAGAGGCTAGCCTTCAAGGGGCCGTGTTCGAGAGCTCGGTCTTTAATAGCGTTAACTTGTCGAAGGCGAATTGCAGTTCTGCTGATTTTTCGGGGTCTTTTTTTGTTAATGCTGTATGCGAAGAAACAAATTTTTCGCAAGCCAGCATAAGGAAAGCCATATTTTTAACTGAAAATAGCCCAGAAAAAAACCCAAAAAAAGTGGAGGTAACATTCGCAGAGTTAAACTTACCTGTAGAGGCATTAAGCACCCTGAAAGAATCTGGAGTTTGTGGCTTCGTTAAAGGCTATGCCAGTCTTTCAGGGTCAAATTTATCGAGCGCTGATCTTTCCGATTCTGTTTTTGTTGGTGTTGAATTTTCTGATTGCTTGTTTTTAAATGCACAATGTATAGGTGCAATTTTTGATAACTGTTCTTTTGAAAGAGTTCGCTTCGAAAAGTCGCTATTCAAGGGAGCAAGTCTTGAAAATTGCAATTTGTCTTTTACGAACTTCGATAACGCACATTTTGAAGAAAGTGAAATAAGCGCAGGGACTCTGAATCGTTCAGATTTCAGCAAGTCCATTTTTGATAAAGTTAAATTTTCTAAACTGGATTTTTCAAGGATTAATAGCCAGCTCCCCGCTGCAATAAATAATTGCGCCTTCCTTGAATGTGATTTGAGTGGCATGGATTTTTCTGATGGCATCATTAATGGGGCTGATTTTAGTAAAACAAACATACAGGGTGTCTGTTTTAACAACGCAGAACTTAAGGAAGCTGTCTTTGATAAAGCGCTATTAAAGGACATTGACTTTCGTGGTGTTGATCTTACGAATGCGGATTTTTCAGGCGCAGATCTTGTTCGAGCTAACTTCAGTGGCTGCAACTTATGTGACAGTGATTTATCAGGCGCTGATTTAAAACAAGCTGATTTTAGTAAAGCGAACTTACAGGGCACGATTCTTACTAATGCAAATATTTCACAGGCTAATTTTGCCGATGCTATTATGGATTATTGTGAATTGAGTGGCTGCAATATTGAGGGCATTAAGTTTTTAAACACAAAAATTAGTAGTACTGATTTTGAA
>JAESUE010000120.1 GCA_016763235.1 Pseudomonadales bacterium | reverse complement strand
TGTCAATGCAGATTTACGCCAAACACCTTCGATATTTAATGCAATTTAACTAATATTTATGAATGGGCTCAAATTGAAACTGGACTTTCTACTTGTCGTGACAGTTTTTTAGTAGTGCCTGTCCTTTCTAGTTTTTTTTTAGTAGTGCCTGTCCTTTCTAGTTTTTTCCTGTCCTTTCTAGTTTTTTGTCTGTTGAATTAACCCCGCAAAATAAATCCAGCGCTAAATCAACCCGCCTGTAAATTACTGCCAATGCAGATTTACGCCAAACACCTTCTATATTTTATACAATTTAACTAATAATTTATGAATGGGCTCATATTGAAATTGGGCTTGCTACTTATCGTGACAGTTTTTTAGCAGTGCCTGTCCTAGTTTCGCTAGCTTTTATCTATTAAGCGCATTACTCTGTATTTTTTACTAACTCTTGAAAATCGCTTTCTTTAAGGATTCGAATACTTTGCCCTTTGCTTATAAGTTCTTCGGCTTTTATATGCTTAGAACTTTTATCTTTTCCTGACAATTTAGATAAATCTTGATCCCCAACCACTAACAATGTTGTTTTCTTTGTCACGCTAGGCGCAACTTTACAGCCGATATTTGCTGCAAAATCTGCAGCTTCTTTACGTGGAATTAAAAGAGCACCAGTAAAAACAATGACCTCGCCATAAAGTAGACCTTGAGGATTACCATCTCTTTTTACATCACTGCCACTAGAAGAGCTGCCTAGATTAATGGGCTTAGTAGCCCTAATTTTCCAATCGGTAATGCTTAAGCTTGAAACTCTCATAGCTTCTAGGAGAATATACCCAGAAGCTTTAGCATCTTCTAGTGCATCATGGTGTTTAAAATCATATCCTATATGCTTAGCAACATTTTTCAGCCCATATCCTTTTTTTGAAAATTCAGGCCATGTCCTTCTTGCAACTTTAGCAGAATCAAGCCATGAAACTTCTATCATTTCGATGCCATGCTTCCAAAACGTACGACTAATAGAAACTCGATCAAAGTGTGTGTGACACACTACAATTGTATCTTTCAAAAAACCAAGTAGAGTATCTGATATTTCAGGGAACGTAGGTGAATTTTCTACATCTAGTTCATTTATTCCATGTATATCAATATTTATTGGATCGAAATAATCTTCTGGATTAATTAACGTTACCCATTCATCAATCAATTCATTTTCAGAAAAGACAGCAATACCTATTTGGCATATTGAAGCCATATCTGCATTAGCTGTTTCAACATCGATAGCAATAAAGTTCATGTTTTACCTATGACTGAGAGTATTTAGTTGAGTCTGGGGTATAGGTAATCACCATTCCTGTTTTTGAGCATTGCATAGTAACCTCTTCGGAAAGGAAAACATCTAGATCTTCACCTCTGAGTCCTTGCCACTGAGCTAAGTAATTTAATGAACCGAATTTTTCTTTCTTTTGAAGTGTTTTATCAACACCTCCTTTCCATCCAAGAACTGGCAGCTCATTATTCACAACTTTTTTAACAAGATCATTCTCATATTCTCTTTTCTTTCGACCAACTTCCCAGCATGTAATAAGGCCTTTATCATCACCATTCCATCTTTCATCATAATATGGTTCTACTCTTATACATTTTGAAATAGATCTAAATACTCTATTATTCATCCTTTCCTCGAATTTCATTAGCGCTTAACAGTTAACTAGACGGATTAAGATAATACCGAACTATACAGAACCCGCATAGCACCCAACCACCTTTCTCAGATCAAAACACACCCTACAAACAATAATACACAACGTCCCTCTTATACTGCTCAATACGAATTTTAATTCCATTCTCCACACGAGCTCGAACGCCAGCGCGTTTGTGCGCCTTCAACTGGTCTTTGGTATCACTTAGCCTTTTTTTATAGCGCTCGCACTTTATCTTTCGCGCTTTTCTTGTTCGTTTTTGCTCTTGTTTATTCCGTGCTTGTTGTGCATTTTCAACGGCGCTTTGTTGTTGCCGTTTTTTATACCAGTTGGCGGCTTGTTTGCGCTTACGTTCGCTATCGGCTTTGCTGCCTTGGATGATAACGGGGTTTGGGTTTTCTTTGTGTACGCTTGAGTTTTTGACATTTTTTTCTGGCAGGCTATCACCATAGTGGGTGCGGCCTTGTTCGTCTTGCCACTGATAAATTTCTGCTAGGCAGAGATTACTGAGAAAAAATACGCTGCTTAGAAGTAGCAGTTTCTGCGTGCCTTGTAACAAGGTTTTAATTCTCACCCTTTGTCACGCGTTGCTTGTTGAATTAAATCGGCCAGTTGTTCGGCGGCTTTGCCTTGCAGGATACCATCGTGGCTGGCGGTTATTTTTGCTGCGGAATATTCTACGCTTGCGCGCGTTGGCCAGCCGATGGAGGAATCACCATTGTTGTTTTCTGTGGCGCGCACGTGCATGACTGGTACGGCGCAGGCCTGTGCTTTATAGGCAAGTAAGGCTTCGGCGTTGGCTTTCATTACGTGGGCGATGCGCTGAACGTGTTCGAGGGTGAGTTCGGCGCTGATGATGCCTTGTGTTTGGGCCGCATTATAAAAGTGTGTGATCTGTTCTTTTAAATCGAGTTTTTCAAGTGCTGACCAGTCCAGTTGCAGGATGCCGCCCATTTGTGAGCGTAGTAGCGAGACGGTGTTTTGTTCGCGGTAGTGTTGAGGGATGTTCTCTGGCACGAAGGTATCAATCAGGCCAACAAAAGCGACGTGATGATTTTGTGCGCGCAGTTGTTGGGCTATTTCCCAGGCGATGTTACCGCCGAGTGATTGTCCGGCGAGATAATAGGGGCCATGTGGTTGTTGCGCTAGTATGGCCTCGATATAGTAGGTTGCCATTATTTCAAAGCGATTAAATGTTGGCTGGTCGGGCGAAAGGCCGGAACACTGCAGGCCGAATATGGGCCGTTTTGGCTCTCTCTTTTGCAGGGCTTCTGCTAATGCGTGATAACACAGTATGGTCCCACCAACGGGGTGTATCAGGTAAAGCGGTGGTAACGGGATTTCTCCTTCGGCAAGCCGCGCTTCTTTTATAAGCACCAATGGCGACCAGCTTTCGGGGTTTACTTGCCTGCTCACCAGTTGCGCCAATTCGGCAATATTCTGTGCGGCGAATAACATCGAGAGCGGAAAGTGGGCAGCGTAGGTTTTTTCCATACGCGCCACAATGCGTACTGCCAAGAGGGAGTTGCCGCCGACTTGGAAAAAATTATCCCAAATTCCTACTTTGTTTAACCCTAATACTTCGCACCAGATTTGCGCCAGCGATTCTTCTATTTCGCTGCGCGGGGCAATAAAGGGTGTGCTGTCTAATTCTTCTATTTTGGGCAGCGCCTGTCTATCTACCTTGCCATTTGGCGTTAATGGCCATTGGCTGAGTACGATGACGTTTGACGGGATCATATACGCAGGCAGGGTTTCGCTTAAACATGTAAACCAGTGGGTTTCGTTAAGGCTATCGGGGCCAATAACGTAAGCGACCAGGCGTTCTAATTCTTCGGTGTTTTCTTCGTTGTCTTGCAACGGTCTACGGTCAATTTGTACGAGACAATCTTCGACGCCGTTTTGGGCGAGCAAGGCACCCTCCACTTCTTGAAGTTCAATACGCAAACCCCGTAGTTTAATTTGAAAATCTTTTCGACCGACAAATTCCAGATCCCCATTGGGAAGCAGGCACATTAAATCACCACTGCGATACCATTGCTGTTCGCCGAGATTATTTTCTGGCATCGTTTGAAATACTTTTTCGCTTAGCTCCGGTTTATTGAGATAACCCGCACCCACTCCCGCGCCACTGATGCACAGCTCGCCCACCACTCCCGGCGGCACTGGCTGACCATGTTCATTGACAAGGTGTAAATTAACATTGGTATTTGGCTGACCGATGGGTACGGTTTTGCGCTGCAGGTTTTCTAAACAATAAAAAGCAGCAATGTCTGTGCATTCGGTGGGGCCGTAATTATTAACCAGTGTTGCCTGGCAATATTCTGAGTGCAGCCACTGGCGTAAGCGATCAAGAATAATAGCTTCACCGCCAAGAATGACCCAACGCAAACTTTGTAGTTTTTGATAGTTCCCTTCGCAGGCTTCAACAATTCCGTAAAAGGCACTGGGGGCGCAGTTAATAACATTGATATTTTCTGCCTGAATTTGTGTTAACAGCGATTTGGGATGGTAGTGTTCTTCCTGCGGAAAATGAATGCTGCCCCCGCTTAATAATGGTGCCCAAAGATTCTTTTGGGTGAGGTCAAAACCAAAGGCGCTAATCACTAGGTGCCGAGTGGTGCTATCAAACTGGAATTCATCCCTATACCAATCCAGTAGATTGCAAACGCCTTGCTGTTTTACGGCTGCGCCTTTGGGCTGCCCTGTCGAACCGGATGTATAAATAACGTAAAAAATGTCATTTAGATTTGTCGCAATATTTAGGTTCTCGGCGCTTGATGTCGATTCATCTAAATTTTCTATAAAATAAGTCTGTGCAAACGCGCTGGGTAATCGTTGCTGTAAACGTGAGGATGAAATAAGCAAGGCTGCGTCGGAATCATTAAGAATATAAGCAATACGATCTCGTGGATAAGAAATATCAATCGGCACATAACTTGCGCCAGTTTTCATTACAGCAAGCAGGGCAACGAGTAATTCAGGCGAACGGGCAAGGCAAATTGCCACACGGCTGTTTTGATCGATACCGAGTGTTAAAAGTTCGTGGGCAAGTTTATTCGACAAGTGTTGCAGCTCGCCGTACAAAAGTTTTTTATCACCCAGCTGCACTGCCACATTATTAAGGTAAGATTGCTGGCTTAACTCGAATTGTTGATTAATCGGCACAAGTGTATTAAGCGGTTTTTGCTCGCCGGATAATTGTTGCTTAATAAAACGTTTCTCGCCACTGAGCGTAAAATCAATATCAGATATTTTATTCACTATAGATTCAGTATTGACTGCAACCACCTGCTGACTGATAAACGCCAAACGCTCTAACAGTTGCAGATCATCAAATTCATTGCGCGGGTAATGCAAACCAAGGCTAAGCTGGCCCTGTTTAAAATTGACCACCAAGTGAACTTGCTCTACATCATTATGAAACAGCAAGGTATCATAACTATGGCCTGCCACTTCGAATTCCCGCGTGAAGTGGTAATAGTTATACATAAAGCTCAAACGGCTTTGTGGCACGATCTGCTTTTGCATCATGATAGACGTATGAAAACCGGATTTATCGATCCCCCTCTGTTCCTCCCGCAGATGTTTGAAGTAATCAGTAATATCTTGCTCTGCCTGCATAGAGGCCAATCCAAATACAAAGGGACGACGTTGCACAGTGCAGCCTGCGGCATTTAATTTCATGCCGAGTAAATCAGCACTGAGTTCATATAGTGAAAAGTCTTCTTCAGGGCGGCAATACAGTTGCACCAATAAGCCGAATAAACCCTTAAAATACAAGGCGGGGGTAATTCGCTGGGTGCGGCAATATTTTCTAATTGCTTGCCAATGATCAGCATCGAGCTTTTCGATACAACGTGTTATTGATGGCTTAGCACGTTCTGCCGGTGGTGTTGCATTGTCCAGTGCGAGATGGCCGCGCCACTGAGACAAGCCTGCTGTATTGCATAGTTTTTCTCGCCAATAGTGGATTGCCTGAGGGGTGTCGGTCTGCTGGCGTTCTTTATTTAAGTATTGGGGGAAATATTCTTCGGGTAAGGTTGTTTCCTTTTGATCTAACAAACCATAGTAAACTTCTAATACTGAGGCTACCATGCTGGCGACGCCCATGCCGTCGAGAAGGGCGTGATGGGCTGCAATGATTAAATAATCGTTGTTTTCTGTTTTCAATAATTGAAAGCGTAATAATTTTTGGGATAAATCATAAGGGCGGAAAACCAACTTACGCACATAGGCATCGGCCTGCGTTTCATCTTCAAACGGTGTGCGACTCACGTTCTCCCATTCAGCTTGTAGCTCGTTAAAAACAAGTCTGTAGGCATCATCTAAATACGGAAGTGTTGACAGCCCTATTCTGCTTCGTAGAATGCTGCTTTGTTTCGCAACATTATTCATTGCTTTATACAACAAGTTTGCATCGGTTTTTTCGGGGAAAATAAGCGCACCACCGAAACAATTATCCAAGGTATCCGGCGTAACACGACTTAATAAAACCAAATCTTTCTGCATATGGCTAAGCGGTAGTATATCGCAGGCTGTGTCTGCTCCCTTTATTTCACTTGCTAATTGTTTGGCATTTACCAGCGAAACATCATCAATGCCTTGCTCGAAATAGGCGCTTATATTTTCAAGAAGCATCACGTAATGCTGCACAAATTTAGCAATGCTCGATTCATGGAATAAAGAGGTGCTGTATTCCACCACCCCCGCTAGGCCGTCTTCCCCTTCTCGCAATATAAAGGTCATATCGTATTTAGATGAAACACGAGCGAGTGGAAGGTTTTCTAATTCTAAACCTGCAAACTCCGGCAAACTGCCAGCTTCGTCAAAATTCTGTAGCTGGAAACCCACTTGTGCTACGGGTGCATGGGAAAGGTTGCGTTCGATATTGAGCTTTTCTAGCAGAATTTCAGCGGGTAAGTCTTGATGCGATAAACACGCGAGCAAACTAGATTTGAGTTGTTGATAATATTCAGTGAGCGAGGCATTGCCTTCAAAACGTGTTCGCACGACTATCGCATTTAAAAATAAACCCATGAGTTGTTCTGTTGGGGCATGATCACGCCCTGCCACAGGTAAACCTACACAAATGTCTTTTTGCCCACTGTAGCGGGAAAGCTGTATTTTATAAGCACCCAGTAGCAACATAAACAGGGTGACTTGCTGTTCCTGCGCAATATTTTTTAATTTGTCGCTCAGTGATTTGTCAATAGTAAAGCTGTAGTTACTGCCTTCAAAACTTTGAACTTTTGGCCTGGGTTTATCAAAAGGTAAATTTAATACCGCTGGCACGCCATGCAGATGTTTTTTCCAGAATTGGATATGGCTTTCAAGCACATCACCCTGCATCCAGTCACGCTGCCATAAGGAATAGTCAGCATATTGCACTGCAAGCGTTGGCAGTGTTTTTTGTTTGGGATCGGTATTGTCAACACCATAATAGAAGGCGAGTTCCCGCAATAATATCCCGAATGACCAGCCATCCCCAATGATGTGGTGCATGGTGGAAATTAATACGGTTTCTGTCGCAGAAAGTTTTGCCAGGGTGATATTAAACAGCGCATCTTTCTCAAGGTTTAACGCCGTGCTGGAGTTTGTTTTTATTAGCGATGCGATTGCTGCTTGTTGCTCTTTTTCTCCACTTAAATCTTTTACTGATGGCTGCCAATCATCTGCGGGGTATACTTTCTGCCATGCCTGCCCATCGCGATTGATAATATGAGTGCGTAATATTTCGTGTCGATTTACGACTTGTTTTAACGCTGTTACAAATTTATCGAGATTCAAACTGCCGTGTATCTTAAAAGCACCGGGCATTAAGTATGCAATATTGCCGGGGTTAAGCTGATCTATAAACCATAAACGCTGCTGGGCAAACGAGAGCGGAATATCGGCACCTGCTGGCGCGGCTTCGATAGGCGGCGCACTGAGCTTGTTTTTGCTTTGATCGACCAACACCGCCAACGTTGCGATGGTGGGTGATTCAAACAGCTCCCTTAGCGGTACTTCAACCTGAAATCGTAATCGGCACCGAGAAATAATGCGCGTCGCAAGCAATGAATGGCCGCCAATTTCGAAAAAGTTATCTTCAATGCCGACTTCTTCCAAACCCAAGACTTGTGCCCATATTTCGCAAAGCGCCTCTTCCACGGGGTTTCGTGGCGGCACAATTTTTTGTGTTTCATCACCCCTAAGTTTAATTAAGGCTTTACGATCAACTTTTCCATTGGGTGTTAATGGCCACTGGTCTATTGGTCGTAATAAAGACGGCAACATGGAATCTGGCAGGTAACGCCGCAAGTGGCTGCGCCAATCCCAGTCCTTGATATTTTGCTGTTCGTTATTGGCGCTGATTAGAACAAAAGCGAGCAGCTTATCTTCGTGGGCGAGAACAAGGGAGGCATCCACTACGCTTGACTGATTTAAAGCCCATTCGATTTCACCCGGCTCAATACGCAAGCCCCTTACTTTGACTTGAAAGTCTTTACGGCTTATAAATTCCAAATTACCATCGGGCAGGTAACGCATCAGGTCGCCACTACGATACCAGCGTTGTAAATTTTCGGCATACAGGGTTTCAGTATTCGCGTAGGGGTTAATCTCGAAGGCATGTTTATTTAATTCGTTACGGTTAAGATAACCCTGCCCGACACCTTCGCCAGAGATGCATAATTCACCGATCAAACCTTGCGGCAGCAGTTGCTTGTCTTCATTGACCAGGTACAAGGCAACGTTATCATTTGCCCGACCACGGGAATCGAGTGATTTGTTTGGATATCTACTTCACGCAGTCGGTAAAAAGCGGCAATATCGGTACACTCGGTTGGCCCGTAGTTATTAATCACTGTCGCTTTGTTATGCTCGCCCTTTAGCCACGGTATTAAGCGGGATATTTGTATCGCTTCACCGCCAAAAATAACCTGCTGCAAACTGCTTAGTGACTCATAATGGCTTGTTTCACACGCTTCCAATAGGGGATAGAACACAGAGGGCGCACAGTTCACCATGCTTGCCTGATATTTTTTTATTTGTTTGGCAATATTCAGGGAATCAACAATGTCGCCTTCTGGCAAAATTAGTTCGCCGCCACTCACCAAGGGTGCCAGTAGATTTTTTTGGGTGAGATCAAAGCCAAATGCACTCAACATCATCACCCGCGATTCGACCCCCAGTTCGAATTCTCGCACATACCAGTTTAATAAATTCAGCTCCCCGCGATGTTTTAAGCCCGCGCCTTTTGGTAAGCCAGTAGAGCCGGAGGTGTAAATAACATAAATTAAATCATCACGGTCATTAATATGCGGCGGGTTAACGGTGGGTCGATTTTGTAGGGGAATACGCTGCTGTTCGATATCGATTATCAGACCACAGTAATTTTTTGTTGCCTTAATTGTTTGTTCATCACTGCCATCTAAAACAATCAAGGCGGCAGCATGGCTATCTTTTAATAGGTAAGACAAACGTTCTTCAGGGTAGCCGGTATCAAGAGGTAAATAAGCCGCGCCAGCTTTTAGCACGGCCAAAAGTGCGACCATCATATCCATACCGCGAGGCAAACAAATTGCGACAATTTGATTTCTCTCGACACTGGATTCTTTTAAATAATGCGCCAGTTGATTCGCTTGTTGATTTAGCGCCTCGTAACTCAACACCTCGTCTTGGTAACGTATCGCTATAGCCGATGGCGTTAAGTCCGCTTGTTTTTCAAACAATGCCTGCACGCAATCGGCGTGTATCAACGGCCCGTTTTCTATTGGCCGCTGCGCTAAGTCATTCATACTTAGCAACAGCTCTCGCTCGTGGGGTAATACCAGCTCCAGTTCTTTTAGTTTTATATCGGGATTACGCAGTATTTGTTCACTTAAATAACAAAGGCGCTCTAAAAACCCACCATCTCGAAAGGACAGATGACTGTAATCTAGATTCAGGCTGAGCCCGTCGCTATTTTGGCTCACCACAAACTGTACGCTTTGATCCATCACTGGAGGCAAAATATCGACATCGACCTGTTCACCAAAAAACGACATGGTTTGATCAAAGTGATAATAATTGTATGTAAAGACTATCGGCCCTGGTGGTGAGAGGCGTAGCTTTTTACTGATGGAAATAAACCGATGAGGTTTGCTTGCTTTTGTTGTTCCCGCGCTGCTTTAATTACCTCTAGGAAGGCATTTTCGCCACGAAGGTTTTTGTGGCTAAAGACAAAAGGCTGCTGGCTATAGCAAATACCTAAATCAAAATAATTCGCCCGCGTTCGGCCCGCATTAAACTCGGTAATATCGAAATCGGCACTGGGGCGGCAATATTGTTTTATTAAATACCCATACAACACTTTAAAATAAAGTGCGGGGATGACCCGCTGTTTTCGGCAGAATGTATTTAAGTTATGCAAGTGGCTTGCTGATAACGGTGTTTTTTTCGCAACCCGCTGTTCTTGATGCTGCTCTTGCTCTGATTTTTGTGCAGGCAATGAAAAAACCAGCGGTTCGACATGTTTAAATTTCTCGCGCCAGTAGTTCAGTGTTTCGAGCCTGTCGGTTTGCGCGCACACCTGTGCGACTTGCTGCTGAAAGCCTTGTTCATTTTTTGGCAGTTCAACACTTTCACCCGCAAGCAATTCATAATGCGCCAACCAACTACGAATATGGCCAGACATTCCCACACCATCACTATTTATATGATGCGTTGCTGCGCCGAGAACATAGCGCTGCTCCTCTAATAAAATTAAATAGTGATTAAACAGCGCATCTTGCTTAAAGTTATATGGACGAATAAGCAACTTTTTAAGTGCTTTATCGAGGCTCTGTTTATTTTGTTTTTTCTTTCGCCAGTCAAGAATATGTAAATCATGGTGATGGTGTTTTTTCACCACTTGATACACTCTGTCGCCCAGAGTATGCCCGGCGTTTACAAACTCTGTGCGCAACATGGGTTCTGCCGCGACGAGTTTATTTAGTGCATCTTGCCATAATGTAATATTTGCTTCACCGCGTAGGGGCAATGCATAGGCCATGCTGTTTTGTAGCGAATTCGGGTTGATATTTGCATCGAGATAAATATCTTGCTGCATTGGCGTTAGTGGCAGAATATTTTCAATGTTATAGGCATCAAAGCCTAATGTTTCTATTAACGTTTCTTTCGGCAGTATTTCTAAATTACTGATGCTGGCGTCGGGGTGCTGGATAAATTCGCGTAATAGATGACGGTAATAACCTGCCCACTGGCTGATAGTTTCGGGTTTAAATAAGTCACTGGCATATTCCAACCGCCCTTCTAAGCCTTCGGCGCCTTCCCAAAGGGAAAGCGTTAAGTCTTGAATGGTCGTGGTGTGGGGGACGTTAAAGGGTTCGACAGAAAGCTCTGCCACAGAATTTAACGCGTCTTCGGGTAAGGCTTGCCCCAAGCCTGCCTGCCAACTGAAACCGACTTGTGCGCCAGGGTTAAAGGCCGCATTTCGCCGCAATGGCAGATTTTTTAATACTTCGTCCATGGGTACATCTTGATGTTCGAATGCACCGAGAGTGGCTTTGCGTACCCGTTGTAAGTATTCATCAACCGTGGGGTTGCCGCGCATATCGCCACGCAGCACGAGGGCGTTAATGAAAAACCCGATTAGGGCGTGGGTTTGAGCGTTATCCCGCCCTGCCACGGGCACGCCAACACTGACATCGTCTTGCTGGGAAATCCGACCTAATAACACTTGAAAAGCCGCCAGCAGCAGCATAAACACCGTTATTTCACGCTGTTGCGCGAACTGCTTTAGTGCAATGGTTTCTCTGACGCTAAAAGAGAAGTGATGCGCTGCGCCAGCAAAAGATTGTTGCTCTGGCCTTATTTTGTCGGTAGGTAGATCCAGTAAATCAGGCACGCCATCCAAGGCTTTCTGCCAGTAGGCCACCCTTTCTGCACCGCGCTTTCCACTGAGTCGTTCACGTTGCCACTGGGAAAAATCGGCATAGTGAATACTGATCTTCGGCAAGGCGGTATCGGCAGTGGATGCTTGCTTGAGCTTGGCGTAGGTTTGCATAATATCTCTCACCAATACGCCAAGCGACCAGCCATCGGCAATAATATGATGGAGACAGAGCAACAAAATATGTTCGTGTTCTTTGAGCTTTATTATTTTTGCGCGTAACAATGGCGCATGATTAAGATCAAAAGGCGCTTGTGCTTCTCGTAAGGCAAGTGCTTCTGCTTCGGCATGTTGTTTTTTTTCATCCAGTGCAGAGAGATCAATCACTGGCATATCGAACGCATACTGTTCGTTAATGATCTGTATGCCTTGCCCATCCCCATTGGTAGAAAAATGGGTGCGTAAGCTTTCGTGGCGTTGAATCGTTGCCTGGAAAGATTGATTTAAAATATCTCTTTGCAAAGGCCCGTGAATCGTCATGGCATTTGCCATATTATAACTGGCATTGGGTTGTAGCTGATGAAGAAACCAAAGCCGTTCTTGGGCGAGGGACTGAAGAATTTCTTCGTTTCTATTAATTGGGTTTATTATTTCTAAACCCGATTGCGCGCTTTTTAGGAATTCCACAATCGCGCTTTTATTTTCTTTCAGCGCATTTTTTATTTCATCGTTAAGTGTGCCAGGCGGCGCGCTTATTTTAAGTTTTTCACCATTTAATGTCAGGTGGATATTTTTTTTACGCAGCCGCGAAACAAGCTGAACCACCTTTTGGCTCATAATTCTAACTCCTCCCAATCATCTCCTGCTTCAGGGTTTTGTTCTGCCTCTTCCCGTACCCATAGTGCGGTATCGATATATTCGGCCATGCTTTCTATACTGCTTAGTTCGAAGACCATTTTTAGTGGCAGTTCAATATTAAAATGACTTTTTACCCGTGCAAGAAGTTGAGTCGCTAACAGTGACTGGCCGCCCAGCTCGAAAAAGTTTTCGCTTACGCCGACTGTTTTCCGCTGTAAAACGTCTGCCCAAATTGCTGCAAGATTGATTTCTGTTTTTGTTTCGGGGGCTTTAAAGGGTCGGCTTTTTTCTAGAGCAAGGCGCTTTAAAGCAGCGCAATCTATTTTGCCATTGGGGTTTAAAGGGATGTCATTGATTGCGACGAAAACATTGGGCAGCATATAATCGGGTAGTTGTTTGCGTAATTGTTCACGCAGTTGATCGCTATTTATTTCAACATGACACATATAGGCTACCAGCTGTGCATCTTGAAACGGTTTATCACTCGTTTCGTAACACACCACCACCTGTTCGGCATTGGTGAGGGATTTAATACTGGTGACTATTTCTTCCGGCTCGATGCGATAACCACGAATTTTAATTTGGAAATCGTGGCGGCCCAATACTTCTACCGAGCCATCTGCGAGATAACGCCCGTAATCACCGCTACGGTACAATAAACTTGTGCCGGTATTTTTCCCGCTATTAAAATCAAGGGGGTTGTGGATAAAGGCCTGTTCATTTAAAAAAGCATCGCTGTAACCCAGTGCAAGATACGGCGAGCGCACATAGATTTCTGCCATTTCGCCAATACCTGCTAACTGCTGGCGCGCATCCAATAATAGCAGCTGGCTAGTTTCACAACCCTGCCCGACTGGAATCACTCCCTGTGCATTTTCGCTAACTGTGTACCAGCTGTGAATTTGTGGTGTTTCGGTACAGCCGTAGCAATTAATCAAGGTGGATTGGCTTGCAAATTTTCGGATTGGAGCCAGTGTTTGAGCATGTAATTGTTCGCCGCTAAATAATAGGTAACGCAATGATTCACACGGCGGTGACTTCTCACTATCTTGGGTAATGAGTTGGCTCAATGAGGGAGTCAGGTGAGAAACACTGATTTTTTGATTTATCATCCATTGGCGTAATGGCCCGGGGTTTTTCATTAATTCAGCATCGGGAATAACAATTTTCGCCCCCAGACTTAAAGGTAGAAAAATATCCCTCATTAATGGGTCGTGCGCTAAGCCGGAAAACATGCTGAACACATCGTCGTGGGAGACTGAAAAGCTACGCGGATACCAGTCCAACAAGGCCGCGATGGGTCGCAGGCTGCCGCGAATGACTTTGGGTTTCCCGCTGGTGCCGGAAGTCAGCATTAAATAGCTGAGCTGGTCGAGGTGATT
>JAESUE010000119.1 GCA_016763235.1 Pseudomonadales bacterium | reverse complement strand
CTTTCGGCTGCACTCCAAACCAGCTGCAAATGCGGGTGTTATTTAAACTTCCCACTGAGTGAAATCATTCTATGAATATTTTAAAACTTCTTGTTCCCATAGCTGTTGCCACCTTGTTGATTGGCTGCGGAAAAAATAATGATAACAAGGTTGAAAAAGAAGAAAGGCCCGTAATTTTTGAGAAACAGTTAGATGCTCTCGAAAAAGCCAAAGGCGTAGAGACGGTGATAATGGAAGCGGAAGAAAAGAGAAGAAAAGAAATAGATGAGAACGGGAGTTAGGGATATTTTTGGTCAAATATTTAACAAGTGATTTGTAGCGGTGAGCTGTCGGGTGAAAACCCGCTGGCGGGGGTAGCAGGGTAATCCTACCCCGATCCTAGGCTGCCCCCAAGATTATATAACTAGGCATTACATTGGGATTCGCACGCCGTCGCGTTTTTGCAAAAGATGCAAACAATCGCGCCAACTCGCTCCGCAAATGAATGCTGCGTTATTCGTCGTTATCAGGGCGCAGCATTCGGGCTTGCCTATCTTCTTCTTCCAGGATGGCGGCTTTTATTTCTTCTAATACGCTATCCACATTTGCTGCTGTAGAATCGTCTTCAAAATACCCGGTTAACTCGGTCTCTGGAGTGAGTTCTCCCTCTTCAAACAGCGCCCACATTTCTTTCGCATAGTGGGTGTTTAATAACGATGGGGCATAGCGGGAGTAGTAGCGTGTCATGTTGTCCACATCGCGGGAAAACATAGCCTGCGCATTGTTGTTAGCAGATGCATTGACAGCTTGTGGTAAGTCTATAATCACTGGGCCGTATTCGTCTACAAGGACATTAAATTCGGATAAATCACCGTGGACGATGCCTGCGCAGAGCATGAGTTTTGCGTAGTGCATCATGGTCGCATGGTCTTCCAAAGCCAGTTCTTCTGGCATGGAAACATCATCTAGTCGGGGTGCTGCATCACCGGCTTCGTCGGTAACAAGCTCCATCAATAAAACGCCATCGACGCAGCCAAAGGTAGTCGGGACGCGTACTCCTGCGCTGGATAGGCGGGATAAGGCATCTACTTCGGCATTTTGCCAAATTTCTTCGTGCTGTTTGCGGCCGTATGCCGAACCTTTTTCCATGGCTCTGGCACGGCGGCTACTGCGTACTTTTCGGCCCTCTTGATATTGTGCGGCTTTTTTGAAGCTTCGATGCATGACGTCTTTGTAGACTTTGGCGCAACGAATGTCGTCTCCGCATCGAACGATGAAAATATCGGCTTCTTTACCGCTCATGAGGCGGCTCAGTACTTCGTTTATTAAGCCTTCTTCTACGAGGGGTTGAAGGCGTTTTGGTACTTTCATTGAGTCCTATGGTGTGACAATGAGGGTGGGGCTGTGCAGTTGCACAGCGAGCTGGTGAATCCTAACACTCTTTTACTGAATGTATTTGGTGATTATAGGCGCGACGGGGCGAAGAGCCGAGGCGATCAAGCTTGTAGATTTACCCAGTTTACTTCGCACTCCCCCGCTTCTGTTGCAATATAAGCGGAATCGCCTGTTATGGTGATGGAACACGTCATGGTGCGACCTACAAGGCCTGCCAGCGTGGTGATTTCCGCTGTGTTAAATTGGATGAACGATGCGCTTAGCATGGCAAATTTCGATTTGTTTTGCTTCCACCAGACATCTGACTTGCTGTTGAAGCTATAAACCTTAACTTCACGTGAGATGCGGGTGGCTTTTTTGATGCGATCGAAGGCTGGTTCGCCGATATCGATCCACAGTGCGAGTTGGTCATCTAGTGTGCGCACCCAAATATCCGGCAGGTCTGGATCTGAAAGCCCTTTAGTAAAAACCAGTGACTCTTGTGCATTCAAGCAATAGGCAAGCACACGCGCCATCATGCGCTCATGTGTTTCCGATGGGTGCTGGGCAACGGTTAGATGCAGGCTGTCGTAATAATCTTGATTAAGGTCAGACAGGCTGATATTGAATTTATATATTGTAGGCTTTAAAGCCATTTGTTTTTCCTGAGGTGCAAAGTATTACGTTGTGAACGGTTAGCCCTTATCGTGGAGGTGTTGTAAGGGCGTATCCGATAAAAGATACACCCTTTTAGATCGCGGCATAAGAGCTTTCTTTGGCGATATGATAAGAAGGTGGGAGTTTAAAATAAACTTAACTGCCCCGCTGAGGCATCTGAGGCTTTACTGAGATTCGAAGCGCTCAGGCCGAGTAGTCGGCAGGGGCGTTTCCCCAGCTCTGTTTTAGCAAACAAGATGGGGATGGTTGGTAAAAAATCAGTAGGTTGGCTCAGCTCTTGGGAAAATGAAATGCTCCGCGTAATTTGAATAAAATCATGATATTTCACTTTAAGGGTGAATGTTTTTGCTGTCAGTTCTTTCTGTTGTAAAAGCTCTGCAACCCGTACTCCAAGTTGTTGTAAGTGCATCAGAATTTCACCTGTATCGAGGAGGTCAGCGCTAAAGGTGATTTCCTTGCCGATAGATTTTCGTTGGCGATGATTGCGCACAGGGCGATCATCAATGCCTCTGGCTATGCGGTAGTAATACCCCCCTGATTTGCCGAAATACTGACGCAGAGCAGGTTCAGGCCAGTTACGTAAATCAGCGCCGGTGTGAATACCAAGTTGTTGCATTTTCTTTTCAGTTACCTTGCCAACCCCAAAAAACTTACGCACTGGAAGCTTTAAAATAAATGCTTCTGCCTGTTCGGGTCGAATGACATACAAGCCGTTCGGTTTATCCATATCCGATGCTATTTTGGCAAGAAATTTATTGTAAGAGACCCCAGCAGATGCGGATAGATTTAACTTGTGGCTAATCTCTTGCGTTATTGCGCGGGCTATCAGTGTGGCAGAACCCTGTTCTCGCTGGCTCTCGCTTACGTCCAAATAGGCTTCGTCTAATGAAAGGGGTTCGATAAAATCTGTAAACGTGGAAAAAATATCATGCAATTGCTGCGATATCTCGCGATACACCTGAAAGCGAGGTGGGACAAAAATTGCGTCTGGACAAAGGCGCTTGGCGCGGGACGAAGGCATTGCGGAGTGAATGCCAAATTGCCGTGCTTCATAGCTGCATGCAGCCACCACGCCACGACTATCTGGTTGGCCACCGACGATCACGGGACGGCCTTGAAGCGCGGGTGTATCTCGTTGCTCCACCGAAGCAAAAAAGGCATCCATATCGATATGAATGATTTTTCTTTGATGGGTTTTTATAGGGAATGCCACTGAGCTGCTCATGGGGTGAAAAGCATATTATTTTTGGAGCTATTCGAGGCTTTTACGCGGGAGTCATCTTCCCACAGGTCGCTCAGTTCGTATTGCATGAATATTAGACCCATAGCGATAGTGGTTTCGGCCTTATTGGCAGGCCTTGTGAGTGAAAAAACAGACGGGTTTTTAACACCACTATCTATAACACCATGGGTAGTACTTAGCATTTTTTATCTTTGTCAAAGCATTGAGCAAGTATGCTTGGGCAGAGAATGCCTCGGTTTCAGGTTTTATCGTTGATAGTTTGTACTGGCCATCACTTTGTAAAATCCAGCTTCGCTGATTGTCTTGCAAGTAAATATCCAAAGATTCTTTTTTAATCCGTTTAGCGAGATCAGGGTCAGAAATGGGAAAGCAGGTCTCTACCCGTGAGTGTAGGTTTCTTCCCATTAGGTCGGCGCTGGAACAATAAACTACCGGCGCTTTATTGTTTTCGAAATAGTACACACGGGTATGCTCAAGGAAGCGGTCAACAATAGAGCGTACCCGAATGTTTTCAGAAACGCCTTTAATACCTGGTCGTAGACAAGATATTCCGCGAATGATGAGGTCTATCTCTACACCGGCTTGAGACGCGCTAAAAAGCGCTTGCATTATTTCCCGCTCGGTAATGGCATTGGCTTTGAAAATGATACGAGCTGGTTTTCCCGCAAGAGCATTTTCCCTTTCTTGAGCGATCTGTCTGATCAGCTCTTTTTGTAGGGTGAAAGGAGCGTGAAACATTTTTTTGAGTTTCATCACGCGACCCATGCCGGTGAGTTCTTGGAAAATCTTATGCACATCTTCGCATAGATCCGTATCACTGCTTAGCAAGCTATAGTCGGTGTAAAGGCGGGCATTGCCAGCGTGGTAGTTACCGGTGCCAAGGTGAACATAACGCTTAAGCTCACCAGATTCTCGGCGCACAATTAGAATCATTTTTGCATGGGTTTTATAACCTACGATGCCGTAAACGAGTACCGCTCCCGCTTCCTGCAGGCGTCTAGCGACCTCAATATTTTGTGCTTCATCAAAGCGTGCGCGGAGTTCAATAACGGCAGTGACTTCTTTGCCATTTCGAGCCGCTTCCACTAAATGGTTAACAATATCCGAGTTGGCACCGGTGCGATAAAGGGTTTGTTTTATGGCGAGAACCTGAGGGTCTTTTGCCGCTTGAGCCAGTAAGTCTGATACCGGTTTAAATGACTCGAATGGATGATTAAGCAGGATGTCCTTTTTTCGAATAACGTCAAAGTAGTCTTCCTGCTTTTTTAAAGCCAAGGGCATACCGGGTACGAAAGGTTCGTATTTGAGGCGAGGCCGATTTATATTATATGCCGCACTCAGCCGCGTGAGATTGACGGGCCCGTTTACCAGATAAAGGTCGCGCTCGGTCAGTTCAAACTCTTTGAGTAAAAAGGTACAAAGCTCTTCGGGGCAGCTCTTTACCACTTCCAAGCGAACAGCGTCACCAAAACGGCGAGAAATTAATCCGCCTTTTAGTGCTCCCGGCAGGTCTTCTAGTTCGTCTTCATCAATCACCAAATCTGCATTGCGAGTTAAACGAAATTGGTGGCAGCTTTTGGCCTTCATGCCAGGGAATAAACTGCTGGCATACTCGTGGATAACGGAGGATAAAAATACGAAATTATCACCTTCTTGGCTGATGTCGTCAGGTAGGCGAATAATACGTGGTAATGAGCGGGGAGCAGGAATGATGGCCAAGCCAGACTGCCGCCCAAAAGCATCCTTTCCATCGAGGGAAACAATAAAGTTAAGGCTTTTATTGACCAGTTTGGGAAAAGGGTGCGCAGGGTCTAGCCCTATGGGTGTTAATACGGGCTCAACCATATCTTTAAAATATTGTTTGATCCATGCGGATTGTTTTTCTGACCATTGTTCTCGCCTTAAAAATTTAATATTTTCTTTTTCAAGCGCCGGCAATAACTGATTGTTAAGTATTTCATATTGTTTGGTTACGGCCTTGTGGCAGGAATCACTGATCAGGTCTAATACTTCAGAGGGTAGTAGTCCGTCTGGGCCTGGGTTCGCCTCGCCCAAAACAGCTTGTTGTATCAACCCTGATACGCGGATTTCAAAAAATTCATCGAGATTACTGCTGAATATTAGAAGGAAATTAAGGCGGTCGAGTAAAGGGTGGCTTTCATTTAAAGCTTGTTCCAATACTCTTTGGTGAAAGCGCAATAAACTTATTTCACGATTAATATAATACTCTCGATTATTGAGGTCGAGAGAGGGCGCTGAGTCAGCGTGGTCAGTGGTTTTGTCTGTGGGCATGTTGGGTATTCCCATAATTAAGGTTTCTGTAATAATTGGGCCGCATATTTTGCGAAGTAAGTGAGGATGCCATTTGCGCCGGCGCGCTTGAAGGCAAGGAGGGATTCAAGAACCACTTTTTCTTTTTCGAGCCAACCATTTTGGAAAGCAGCCTGATGCATGGCGTACTCTCCGCTGACCTGATACACGAAAGTAGGCACCTGAAATTCATCTTGCGCACGGCGTACAATATCGAGGTAGGGCATGCCGGGTTTTACCATGATCATGTCGGCACCTTCAGCGATATCTAGTGCGATTTCATGCAAGGCTTCATTGCTGTTAGCAGGGTCCATCTGATAGTTCTCTTTGCTGCCGCCCTTTAAATTCCCCGCTGAGCCCACGGCGTCACGAAAAGGGCCGTAGTAAGCAGAAGCATACTTTGCAGAGTATGCCAAAATACGCGTATTGGGGAATTGATGCGCCTCAAGATGTTCTCTGATTTTGCCGATACGCCCATCCATCATGTCGGAGGGAGCCACAATATCGGCTCCAGCTTCGGCGTGGGAGAGTGCTTGCTTGATTAGCGTTTCAGTGG